>JAISRI010000047.1 GCA_031273735.1 Helicobacteraceae bacterium | reverse complement strand
AAGCCATTTACGACCTCCTGATAGGTAATTTGAACGCCGAATGATACCGATCTAGCCTTAAAGCGCGAGTTCGCAAGACGATTAAACGCGCGCTTTGCTCCTTTCCGCCGCGCGCCGTCGTTCCCGCGACTTTATCCGCTCCGTAGCGCTAAGGAGGAGCGTAAGGCGCGGAGGAAGCGCTATTCTATGAAGGGAAGTTTTCGATATATTCAACGATAATTTGCGTTTTAGGTATGAGATCGTAGAGTTTCGCGTTGCAAACCTATTTACGATAAGGAGATAAGGTGAAGGAATATTTTTTGGCTTTTGCGGGCTGTAATCAACAAGACGCAAAATTAGAAAAATAATGCGTTCGCAATCAACGCCGCAAGCCGCGCATATAGCCGCTTCGCTTTTTAGCTTTCTGAAAAACCGCCCAAAGATCGGCGGCGCGATCGTCGCGGACGATAAAACGGCGCGCTGGTGCGCCGACGCCGTTAAGTTGCTGGAACGGGAAGTTTTTATTTTGCCAGATTTGCGGGCGAGTTTCGGCGACGATTTGCGCAGTTATCAAGGGGAGCTGATCGCCCTTAGCGACGCGCTTGGATCGTTCTACGAAAGCAAAAATAAAGATAAGTTTTTAATCTCTCCGATAGCGACAATCGTTAAACCTTTAGCCGCGCCGACGCTATTTGAAACGATTAAACTTGATTTTGGCGATCAGATCGATATAACGGCGTTAAAAATGCGCCTACTCGATTGGGGTTACGATTGCGTGGATACCGTCGAACAAAAGGGCGAAGTTAGTTTTCGCGGCGACGTGGTCGATATTTTTGCCGTAGGCTGCGATCTTCCGATTAGGATTTTGCTCGACGACGCGCTAATAGAAAGTATTCGCTATATCGATATAGTTACGCAAAAAAGCGATAAAACCGAGTTGGAAAAGGTTTTAATTCGTCCCGCGCTTTTCGCTTTAAACGGCGATCAGAGTCAAAAACTAAAAGAACTGATAGAAAACGATCGATCCAACGCTTTTATCAAAGACTTGGCAAGTTTAGGATTATGGAAACTTCCAGAGCTAGGCTTAAGCGTATATCTAACCGACAAAATCAATTTTTGTATAGCTGGAGATTTGCGCGAAACGCTAGAGGAGATATACGTTACAAGCGCTCAATATATCGCGCCGATCGAAACGATAGAAAATCTTACGATCGTTCCCGAAACGGGCGCTTTCAAAGCGTTGCAAGCAAGCGATCCAAAAACGATCGCGCGGTTTCATAAAAATAAACGGCTAACGATCGCGCTCGCTTACGAAACGTTATTAAACGCGAAGGAAATCGATCCAAGCGGCGCAAAGCTACTTTTTACCGATTCCGCTTTAAGTTTGATCGGCGCGGACGAGCTATTTTTAAGCCTAAATAAACCGTCGTGGCAGAAAAGCCGCCGTAAAAATCCCGCGCTTCTTTTGGATTCGCTAACCGTGGGCGATCTAGTCGTCCATGAAACCTACGGATTGGGACGTTTTTTAGGATTAGAACAAGTCAATCTGCTTGGCGGCGCGAGAGATTGCGCGGCGATCGCCTACGCGGGCGAAGATAGGCTTTTACTGCCTGTGGAAAACTTACATCTTATCGATCGCTTTGTCGCCGAAAGCGGCGCGACGCCTTGTGTAGATCGGCTTGGAAAGGGGAGTTTTGCGCGAATCAAAGAGGGCGTTCGCGCTAAACTCTACGAGATCGCCGACGAGATTATACGTCGCGCCGCAAAACGCGAAATCGCGTTGGCGCCGCCAATTTTGATTGACGAAGGTTTAATCGAGCGTTTTACAAACGACGCGGGTTTTGACTACACCGCCGATCAGATAAGATCCATTTCAGAAATATTCGCCGATTTAAGAAGCGGCAAAGCTATGGATCGCCTTCTTAGCGGCGACGTCGGTTTTGGCAAAACCGAAGTGGCGATGAACGCGATATTGGCGGTTTATCAGTCGGGTTTTCAAGCGGCGCTGATAGCGCCCACTACGCTACTTAGCCGCCAGCATTTTGAAAGCCTTAAGAATCGTTTTTCGCCTTATGGAATCGAGGTTCGCAGGCTCGATCGCTACGCGAGCGAACGCGAAAAAAAAGCGATATTGGAGGGTCTAAAAAACGGAAAAATAGGCGTCGTCGTAGGAACGCACGCATTGTTAAAAGCGGAGTTTAAGAATTTAGCGTTAATGGTAATCGACGAGGAGCATAAGTTTGGCGTTAAACAAAAAGAGACTCTGAAAGATAAATCCGAACGTTTGCATTTACTATCTATGTCCGCTACGCCAATCCCGCGAAGTCTTAATATGGCGTTAAGTAAAATCAAACAGATAAGCGATATTTTAACGCCGCCTTTGGATCGCTTCGACGTTCGCACTATCGTTAAGAGTTACGATGAGAAAGTTTTGAAAGAGGCGTTTATAAGAGAGATAAAACGCGGCGGGCAAATCTTTTATATTTATAATAGAATTGTCGGTATAGAGGCGAAAAAACGCGCTATTTTAGAAATCCTGCCAAACCTTAAGATTTTAGTTTTGCATTCAAAGGTAACCGACGAGGTTAGCGAAAACGAACTATTGCGTTTTGAAAGAGGCGAATACGATATGTTGCTTTCGACTACGATCGTAGAATCTGGAATACATATTCCTAACGCCAACACGATTATTATCGACGGCGCGGATCGCTTTGGAATCGCCGATCTACATCAGCTTCGCGGGCGCGTGGGCAGATCTCGCAGACAGGGTTATTGTTATTTTATGATCGAAGACGAAGAGAGCTTAACGCAAGAGGCGAAAAAACGGCTTTTGGCGTTAGAAAATAACTCGTATCTTGGAAGCGGATCGGCGCTTGCGTTTTACGATTTGGAGATTCGCGGCGGCGGCAATATTTTAGGCGCGGATCAGAGCGGACATATTAAACAGATAGGCTACGGGCTTTATTTAAAAATGCTAGAAGAGGCTTTAAACGATCTAAGCGGCGAAATTAAAGAGACGCAAAAAAACGTCGAAATTAGGCTAACGATCAAAGCCTATATCAGCGCCGAATGCGTCGAAGAAGAGCGTTTGAGGCTTGATCTATACCGTCGTTTCGCGCAGACAAAGACGATCGGAGAGGTCTATGAGCTTGCCGAGGAGATAGCCGATCGTTTTGGGCGTATAGATCTAACGACGCGCCAATTTATCGATCTAATGGCGATTAAAGCGCTTGGCGCCGATCGCGGCGTTTGCGTTGTGCAGAACTATCGGCAGACAATCTCTTTTACGCTTTTAAGCGGCGCTAAAGAGATTGTGAGCGCGCCTAGCGCGGACGACGACGATATAATTTCCTGCGCGTTAAATTGGTTGCGATCGCGGCAAAAAACTTAAGAGCTTCGCGATCATAAAATAGGTAGCGGCGCTTTTAGTATTCCGCGCCTTTTTAATCGCTTAATTTAGCGGTTTTTATGTATCAAAAAGCCGCGAATTACTTTTTGATTTTTAATTCAAATTCATATCCGCCGATTTTTACCAGCGGTTTATACGGCGCGTAGTATGTGGCTCTTATTCGTTTTTTTATCTCCGCGCTATCCATATCCAAACTAATATTAAAAAGCTCGTTAAACTCGCCTCTTGTAAATGGCTTTCTAAGCCACTTTTCGTTTGATAGCGGAAGTTTTTCCCTATTTATTATTTTTCCAACTATTTCGTAAAATAAGGTTAATTGAAAATCGTATGTTCTAGTAAGTAACGAAGATATATCGTCGGTTAAAAATATGGGGAAGCGTTTAGCCGCAATTATTTCTCCCGTATCTACTTTTGGAAGCATATAGTGGCAAGTAACCCCATACTCGTTTGCCTCTTCGTATAAGGCAAAATTATTGCAACCGATTCCGGGATAATCGGGCGGCGCGGGGTGAAAGTTGATTGCGGACTTTCTTGCTCTTTTTAGTAAGTATTCCGGAACTATCCACCTTGATAAATAAGAGAGTATATAGTCGCCTTCCCAATAAACGGCTCCTTCGGGCAAAGATTCTCCCCACTCCCCTAAATAACAACTGATATTCTTAAAATTATTAGCTATAAACTTTAGAGCTTTCTCGCAATGCGCATCGTTGTTTTTGCCAAGAAAAAGTATGGACAAATCGCTTTTAGTGTTTCTCATATTGAAACCCCTAATAGATCGCTAGTTGGCGATGTAATGGAAAGGATTAGCTTAAAAACAGAGTGAGAGAGAGAGAGAGAGAGAGAGAGAGAGAGAACGGCGCAAACTTAAACGAAGCTGAATGTTTTATATTAGCGATTATTTGCAAGGCTAGCGCCGTTAAATCCATTCTGTTGTCCTCTTTATAAAATAAAAACTAACGTTATTTTAGCGTTTTTTATCTGAAGCGCTAAAAACGGCGAATTGCGAAACGAAAATATACGCTACAAAAGTAAATCCGCGCCTAAAGGCTGGTTCAGATTGTAACGCTTATAGACGTTTTGGGCGCGTATTAAAGCCGCGTAGCCGCATAAAATGGAGCGTTTTCAAAGAGAATATCCTCCTTATATTCGCGCCGCGAACGGGCGCTTTGTTTTTGACTCAAGAGCCGCCGATTCCAGCCTCAATCGCTTAATTTAGCTCTTTGGTATTGGTCTGGATAGTTTAGATTTATTAACGATTTTTCGTCAAAGTCGGCATAGACGATCGGCGCTTCTTTTAGCGCTTTTTTTATCGAATATTCGCCGTTTTTAATAGCGTTTTCAAAGCGCGGTAGAAGCGATCTATTATAAACGGCGCATAACGGGTGGATTCCGCTATAGCTACGGGCGATCGCGGCTGGAGCGTCTATATCGATCAAACGCCTAAAATCGTTAAAAAACGGCGTATCTACGGCAAGAATGAAAACGCGATCGTTCGCGGCGCGTTTAAGGATTGCGGCAAGAGCCATAATTGGCGCGAACAGCTCGGATTCGTCTAGAATTAACGGCGCTTCAAAGGGTAAAAGCGGCGCTTTAAGAGATAGCGCGACGCTTTCAAACAGCCCGCAGGCTTTTAGTCTGCGAAACTGATATTCCGCTAGAGTCGAAAAACCGCCAAAAGGCAGAAGCGCTTTATTGGCTCCCATTCTTTTTGATTTGCCGCCCGCTAGAATAACCGCGCAAACGTTTCGCATTTTTAGTTTTTCGTTAAAGCGCGATCAAAATCTTTAGCGTAGCTTGGGTTTGCTTTGCCAAAACGTTTAAGCGTATCGGAGCGAAGATCGGCGCTCATATTTTTATGCCCCGCCATAGTAAAGATCAAATCGAGCAAACGCTTTGCGCCTTTGCTTGTTTTGCCGTCTTTTTTCGCTTCGATCGTATGGTGTGCAATTAACGCCTCTATAACGGTTTTTAGAGCTTCGATTGCGCTATTTCTATCCTGAACGATCCGCTCCATCTCTTCTATTGCAATATCGGGAACGACGATTAGGGTCGGTTTTCTAGGTTTTTTATTCCCTCGCGTTACCTGAACGATCGCATATATGTTGATCGCCAAAAACAGAATAACGCACAATATAACCCATATTGCGACAAGCGTTAATTTGATCATCTCAAAACGCGCTCGATTGTATAGATTAGATCGCTATCGGGGCTATCTTTTTGCAATTCGCTGTTATGTAGCCATTCTAAATATTTGGGATCGATTTTAGCTATCTCTTCAAAACTTTTATCGCGGTATTTTCCAAAGCGAATTATTTTCATCTCGATCGGTTTTTTTGTTAGCTCTAAAAGCGTCGTAACCCCGTCTTTATTTTTACCCGTTTTTATCAAAAGATACTGAGTTAAAAGATATAAAACGACGCAATCGCCGATCGCGTCGTGCGCTCTTATCGTTTCGCCAAGTTTTGCCGCGATTTGGGCTTCGTCGCGGTAAAGTCCAAGCGCGTAACGCAAATATTGTAACGAGTGGCTAGGCAGATCGGGCATAAGGTGGCGCGAAACGCGAAGCGTGTCGATCAGCGCGCCTTTCCACGTAAAGCCCTCGCGCCTTAGCATTTCAAGATCGAACGGGGCGTTTTGAATGATTAGAACGTTTTCCTCTCTGTTTAGCTCGTTTAGAGCGATCGCCGCTTCGCACTCGGCAAAGGGCGGTTTATCGGCGATCGCCTCTTCGGTAATATGGTGGATCGCCATCGCGCCGAAGTCGATCGAGACGGGCGGTTTGCAAAGAGAGTTCGCGAACGTTAGCGGCTCTTTTGCGCGCGCCGTTATAAACGCGAGTTGGCAGACGCGATCGTTTAATCCCCCGCCAGTCGTTTCCGTATCCAGCAAAACAAAAGCCGCCATATTTTTCCTTCTAACGCGTTAAACTTACTCGTCTAAACCCGTCTTTTTTCTGTGATAACCGCGAATGATATAGATAAATACCAGCGCGGTTACGCCCCACGCAAGCAGATCAAGAATAGGCGTCATTTGCGCGATAATAGTATAATTAACCTTTTACGCTCAAAGGAACTATTTGCCGTTTTTCTGTAAAGATCGTTTTTCTCGCGTGATCTCCCTAGCTTTACCAGCCGCGCTTGGCGCTCTAATCGATATGACGCAAGTGTTAATCGATTTTTATCTTGTAGGCTATTTAGAGGTCGCGGCTACCGCCGCGATCGGCGTCGCGGTGCAATTTATGGGGCTTTTTTACGTTTTTATGGGCGTTTTTTATATCGGATCAAACGCGCTGATGAGCAGATTTTGGGGCGCTCTTGACGGACAAAGCGCGGGCAAAGTTTTTTCTACTTTCGCGATCGCGGCGCTGATTCTTAGTATCCCCTCTTTTTTTATCGCAATCTCTTTATCCGAAATGCCTTTTGAGATGATGAACAGCGGCGCTCGCGTAGTGGAGCTTGGCGGATCGTATCTTTACGTATTAGCTTTTGCTTTGCCCGCTATGATGATAAACCAGATCGCCTTTAGCGCATTTAGCGCGGCGGCGGATATTAAAACTCCGCTTATAATAAAGATCGTTAGCAATATCATCAACGTAGCGCTAAGTTACGCGCTAATTTTTGGCGTAGAACCGCTAGGGATCGCCTCTTTTGGAGTAGCGGGCGCGGCGGCGGCTACGGCGATCGCTTTTTATATCGAAACCGCCTGTTATTTTTATTTTGTATTCATTAAAAAACGCCCCGTTTCGCCGCTATTTATTTTCGATCGTTCGCTATTGTGGCGCGGAGTTAAGATTGGCGTACCGGGCGGAGCGGAGCGACTTTTTACATACGGCGCGTTTTTGGTTTTTATGCGAATTGTCGCCGAGTTTGGCGATAGTGTGATGACTGGTTATCAAATAGGTTTGCGCGTTGAAAGTTTGGTATTTACCTCTGGAATTGGCTTTACGATCGCCGCTATGAGTTTAACGGGGCGGGCGCTTGGCGCGAAAAATCCTATAGAAGCGGAAAAAGACGCGCTCTTTACGGCGTTTTTAGCGGCGGTCGTTATGGGCGCGGCGGGGATTTTGATTGCCGTTTTTGCGCGTCCTTTAGCCGAGATTTTTAGAGGCGACGACATAGAGGCGATCAACGCGGCGGTAGATTATCTAGTATGCGTGGGATTAAGTCAGATTCCTCTTGGCGTAGCCTTTGTTCTAAGCGGCGCTTTTCGCGGCGCGGGCGACACAAAAACGAGCTTTTATATCAACTTTACCGCAATGTGTCTTTTTAGGATTAT
>JAISRI010000016.1 GCA_031273735.1 Helicobacteraceae bacterium | reverse complement strand
ACGTCATACTTGAACTCGCGAAAGATAAACTGGTTTTGCAAGATCATTTTGGCTATGAATCAACGTGTTGCGTTTCAAGAAGTTGCAATTAAGCGCCGACGCTAAAAAGCCAACTCCTTCGCGGCGAGTGTAGTTTGCGCCTTAAAATGGGAACAGCCCGCCAAAACGCCTAATCAAGCTAGATAGCCGTTCGATCCTATCCAACGTCGTTTCGAGATCGAGCGTTTCTATCTCTTCAAGATCGCTCTTTGCCTTTGCGATCGTAGCGTCTAGCTTTCAAAAACGACGCGATTCAAAGCCCAAAGCGTCGTAAAGCGCGATTCTTTTTTTGTCCTACTAAATTTTCGCGCAATAGTTTGTTTAACACAACTTACCATTAACTCCCATTAAAGCAAGAAACGGTTACAATCTTTGTAAATTATTTGTCGTCAAGGATTTTTTATGGTTGTTACTCGTTTTACCGCGCTTTTAGCGTTACTTTTGGTTCTATTTCAGCCCCCTCAAACATTTGCGGGCAATCGGGTTGAGCTTCCGTTCGACGAAAATTCTTTTGGGTATCTTTATCAGGGCGACGACGAGATCAGTTTGAGTATATTTCCAATTCCGAACGATTACTATTATGGACTATTTAGCTTGCACGACGTAAAGCTACATCTCGCTTATATGCCAAAAGGCTTACCTTCTATAATGGCAAACATTAAACTTGTAGGAGAAATTCAATCTAATCCTAACTCTAAACTTAAAATATATAATACGCCGACGGCGGCTGGCGACTTAAGTATATACAATATAATTGGTTTTGATCTACTTCTAACAGACGAAACTATGTGTTCGGAATTTAAAGCTCGTAGCGCAAACAACGATGAAAATCAGGTAGGCTTGTTTAACAAATTTAGTAGCGCCGATCACCCCGACGGCGCTCTTTTTGGTTTATGGAAGAACTATTACCATAATGGCGAAGATTGCAAATATTACGTATTAAGAGAAGAGTTCGTCCTTGACTATAACTCAACCGCCAATTCCGATTACTGCCTTCCGGTATCTATAAAAAACAAGATAGCGAATACAGGTTTTATTTACCCGAAGAATCCTATTGCAAATGCGAAAAAGGCAAGTATTGGGACGAAGAGAGCGAAACCTGCAAACAGAAAACGACAAGAATATATTTTTTTAACGGCATCACATACACGATGAAAGATACCGAAAACGACCGAGACGTCTTAATGACGCTATACAAAAAGCAATTTGAAAAAGATTATGAAAAAGAGAGATTTGAATTTGATATAGGCTATAACTTTAGTTTCGGCGCTATTCGAGATTTAGTGGAGGTCTTTCGGCAAAAGTGGGACGAGAAAAACGGCGTTAGTATTACTCTAGCCGAAGCAAACGCTATTCTTCAAAAGTGCGTAAACGAACATTGGCTTAAAACCGATCCGACCTGCCGAAACTTTACCAAAATACACGAGGAGTTAGCCGAGCGAATAAGCGAAGATATATTTTCGCCCAAATATATTTCTTTTGATCAATTAGAGCTAAATACCGCGGCTTTGATTGGCAAATTAAACGAAAAGCTTGTAGAGGGAGAGCGAACGATTATCTTTGCTCATAGTCAAGGCAATCTATTTGGCAATAGCGTATTTAACGCGCTAAGGCAGGAGTATCCAAATCGGATTGGAATGATAGGCGTCGCTTCGCCCGCGGGAATAAAATACGACAAAAACTACTACTACGTTACCGCTTACGACGATTTGGTTATCAATCTTTTGCGGGCGGCAAACTTTCTAACGGCGGGCTTTTTTGTGGGCGACGTGTTGGAGGCAAACGTCGATAACAACGTTAAATGCGCAGGCTTTGTTCGCGATCCGTTTCGACACGGGCTTTACTATTCGTATCTATTTAGCGGAGTTTTTAAGCGCAATACGGTCGATTGGAGCGATACGGAATACGAATATCTATTTTCCGCTCATTACAATTGCCCTAGCGAACAAAATAAAGTCGCGCTAAATAGCAGAGAAATGATCGACGATTTTTTTACCAAGTTGCTTAAAGATTTGCGTTTTCCCGACGACGAGGACGGCAATTGAAAGCTAGACATATATTTTTAACAGCCTTTTTATCTTTTCTTACCTACGGTTGTTCTCAACCAAACGCCTATCTTATTCCCGAGCCGAGCTTTTTTGAAAGCAGAGCTACGATCGAAGGGATCGATAGCGACGGCGACGGAGTGCGAGACGACGTATGGAACTATATTGCCAAACTCTATCCGAAACCCGAAGACGAACCTTTTAGACAAGCTCTTGCGCAAAGAGCAAAAATGTTTCAAAAAGCTATCATTATCGGTTCGCAAGCCGACGTTAAATCCGCTTTTGCATTAGTAAATGAGCTTGAGCGTTCGCGAGAATGTATATGGCTAAAGTTCTTCAATGGCGTGCATCCGAATGTGTGGACGCGCGGCGGCGCGTTTTCTCCAAGATATGAAAAACTTGAAGATAAAGCCGTTAATACCGACGCGAGAAGAGCCGCTTATAAAAGTTATCGCTTAATGACGTCGACTACTAGTTCGGATAAAGAGTATGAAATTCCCTGCGAATACGACGAAAAAAGAGAACGGGAGTTAGCCGCCGCTTTTGGCGATAAAACTCTTGAAGAGATCAATCCAAACCTGCCTCCCGATCCGGACGAAGAAGGTAAAAAAACGTTAGAAGGAATAGATAGCGATAAAGACGGAGTGCGAGACGACGTTCAAAGAATTATTTGGAAATACGCGCCAAGACCCGATCAAGAGAAGTTGCGGTTGGCTCTATTTCAAAGAGCAAGGGCTTGGCAACAAATATTAACGCTTGATACTTCGGATAGAAACGCCGTTTTGGAAGCGCGAGAAAATCATTTTCGCGCAAGCGAATGTCTCGATCTAAAGAGTATCAGAGGAGATTTGGAAGAATCGAGGTTGATTAGAGACGTTATGATCAACACGGCAGATAGGAAAAGAGCGCATAGCGCCTATTATACCACTCTTGATAAAAACGGGATAAACGATATTGGATCGAGTAACGATATAACCCCTTGCGATTTTGATAATTCAACAAGATGAAACCTATAAAAACAATTTTAAGTAAAGGATAAATAATGAAACGAACGTTTTTAATCGCGTTTGCGTGTCTGTCGATCGCTTTAGTCGGTTGCGAAAGCAAAGGCGGAGGTTCGAGCGCTCCGCCCCCAGATCAAGGATCGAAAGAGCCTTTAGAAGGGATCGATAGCGACAATAACGGCGTGCGCGACGATATAGAAAAAGCGATTTTAGAGTTTGCGCCAGACCCCGAACAAGAGGAGCAAAGATCGGCGCTAAGGCAGATCGCAAAAGGTTTTCAAGCCTCCGTTTTAGCGGGCGATTCAAACGATACGCAAGAAGCGTTAAAGGCTTGGGAAACGTTGTCTAAAGGTTTGAATTGTTTAAGCGAAAAGTATCCCGACGGCGGCGAGCGAACCGCTTCAATTCTTATAGAAACCGCAACGACAAACACGGACGAACGTTTATTTGCCTATTGGCGCTTTAACGAGCTTCTTAGCGGACAAATTTTTGAATATAACGACGATTCGAATCCTTGCGATTAGAATTAGGAATAAAAAACCAATCCTTCATAGCGCTTACGCTTCCTGTTGGAGTTTGCGTCTCAAAATGGGATCTGGATAAATCTATCGCTTTGACGTTCGATCGCGTCGCCTACGCCTAACTGCCCTTCGCCGTTGGAACCCGTCGCCCATATTTTGCCGTTTTTATCGAGGGCGACCGTATGTCTGTAGCCCGCCGCGATCGCTTTGATGTTTTTTAGATCGGTTTTTATGAATGACGGCGCGTTTTTATTGACCTCTATGCCTAACTGTCCGTAATGATTTCTGCCGCATATCCAAACGTCGCCGTTACGATCCAGCGCGACAGAATGATCGTGGCTTGCCGCGATCGCAGCGATGTTTTTTAGATCGGTTTTTGTCCATTCAAAACGATTTTTGTCGTCGCCCAAACCTAACTGCAGATTTTTGTTTCCGCCCGTTACCCATACGTTCGCGCCGTTATCTATCGCCATTGCGTGATACTCGCCCGCCGCGATCGCAACGATATTTTTCAAGTTGGTTTTTACAAACTTTTGCCGATTAACGCGGTCGCCCAAGCCCAATTCGCCCTCTTTGTTACGTCCCGCCGCCCAAACCTCGCCGTTATTATCCAGCGCGATCGTAAATGATTCGCCCGCCGCGATCGCTTTGATATTTTTTAGATCGGTTTTTATAAACGTCGCGATCTTAAAAGGAGCGTTAATACCGCGCTCTGCGTTTTTGTTGCGTCCCGCCGTCCAGACGTTTGCGGCGCTATCCAGAACGACCGTATGAGCGGAGCCTGATATCGCCGTTATATTTTCCATAGCGCTTTGTTCAAACGCGGCGCGGTTTTTAAAATTGCCTAAACCAAGTTGCCCGTTGTAGTTATCGCCCGTTACCCACGTCTTGCCGCGCGTATCGAACGCGAAAGAGTTAAAAGAGCTTGCCGCGATCGACTTGATATTGGTTAAAGCGGTTTTTTCAAATCGTTTGCGTTCGTTATTATCGCCCAAACCAAGTTGCCCGTGAACGTTTGCGCCCGTCGTCCAGACCCCGCCTTTGTTATCCAGCGCGATTGTGTGATACGCGCCTGCGGCTATTTCTACAACCTTAAGATCGTCGCTAGCCTTTAGATCGTTTGCAACCAGCGTCAAAACGCCGATCGCGGCGAAAACGCAACCTTTAATCAAACGCGCAAACATAGAAATCCTTTGCGAAAATTGCGTAATTGTAGCGTTTGGCGAATAAGGAAATAAAACGAAACTTTTTGCTTTCGTAAGTTAGCGCCCGTTACCGATAGAACGCGCTAATATCGCCGCGATCGTCGCCTTTTATTCGTCCAAAAGCGCTTCGGCGTGTTTTAACGCGGAATCGGTGATCTGATCGGCGCTGATAATGCGCGCAATCTCGTAGATACGCCCTTTGCGATCGAGTAGGCAAACGCGACTTTCGCCGTGTTCTTTTGAAACCAAATAGTGCGCGTCGGCTTTGCTCGTTAGTTGCGAGTGGTGGCTGATAGCGAATATCTGATAGCGCGTCGATAGAAACTTAAGGACTTTGGCTATGCTCGCCGCCTCTTCGCCGCTGACGTTCGCGTCTATTTCGTCCAAAAATAGCGCGGCGCGATCGCCCTCTTCTTGTAGCTCCTCGCGGGCGCATAGAAGCGCGAGGCGCAATCGGTTAAACTCGCCGCCGCTGATCTTTTCGACACTCGCGCCGTTTAACGCGATCGCGGCTTTCTGCCCCGCTTGCTCGTTTAGTTCGGTTTTTGTTAGCGCGATCGCGGCTAAGTTCATACGAAGTTGCGTTAAAAAGCCGTTGATTTTGGTCTCCAGCGGCTTGGCGGCTTTGATTCTGCCTTCGCAGATCTTGTTCGCCAAAGCGATCGCCGAGGCTTCTAGCTCTTTAACCTCGTTTGTTAGCCTTTTAATATCCGTTTCAAGCGACTCAAACGAAGCGATCTCCGCTTTTTTCTCTTGGGCGTAGGCAAGCGCTTTGTCGATCCCGCCAAAACGCCTGATCAAGCTAGATAGCCGTTCGATCCTATCTAGCATCGTTTCTGGATCGAGCGTTTCTATCTCTTCGAGAGCGCTCCGCGCTTTTGCGATCGTAGCGTCTAGGTCAAACATCGCCTCCTCAAAAACGGCGCGATTCAAGCCCAAAGCGTCGTAAAGCGCGTATGCTTCGCTCTCTTTTTCTTTAAATTCCAGCGTTTTTTCTAAAATCTCCGCGAGCTTTTCTTTTTTAGACAGCCGTTTTTTTAGCTCCAAAAGCCGCTCATATTCGCCCTCTTTTGGCGCGATCGAAACAATTTTATCTAACTCAAAACGGGCAAACTCACGCAAATCCTGCGCGGAAGCCTCCTTGTTTTTTAGCGCCTCTAATTGCGCTTTTTGGGTTTTAAGCCGATCGTAGCGTTGCGCGAACTCGTCCGTAAGCGCCTTGTTATTGGCGAGCAGATCCAAAAGCGAAAGCAGATTATTAGAGGAAATATCGGCGGTATCTTTCTGATTTAACCGCCTAGCTATCCCCTCGAACATAGCTTTCAGCGCGGTTTTGCCAATCTGCGCGTCATTGACAAAGTAGCGCGTTTTGTCTTTTTTTATCAACCGCGCTATTATCTCGTCGCCGTCGATTGCGATCGGAGCGTCGATTGGCGGCTTAATCCCGACGATCGCAACCTCCGCCTGCGCCGCTTCGCTTTCGCTTAAACCAAATAGCGCCAATATCGCGTTCATCAATATCGACTTACCCGCGCCAGACGGACCTGAAAAGACGTTTAGTCCCTTGTGCGGTTCCAAAACGACGCTTTTGAAAGTTAGCGCCTCTTTAATCGATACCCGTTTGATCATAGTCGCAATTATATCCGATAAGCTAACCTATAACGCTAAAGTAGAGCTTTACGATACTAAAGAGGACAAATGGAGCGAAGCAAACAAACCCAATCAGGTTAAAGAGGTAACGTATGTAAGGGAGTTGAGGGAGGGCGAAGTTACCAACGTTAGAAAAGACGACGACAATCAAACCTATGTCTCCAAAACTTCTATTCAAGAGTCTTTCTACGTCAGAGCGGACGCTAATCTTGAAGACGGAACGGAAGCGATAGCGGAGGTTGTTATAATGGACAAAGACGAAAAAACGCTTCATAGCGAAACCGCCCAAACAAAGGTTAAAGGCGGTAGAATTAAAACCGCCTTTAACCTTAAAGATATTTTAGAGCGCGAGAATATAGCGTTGAGTAGCGTATTTCAAATAGAAGGGTTTGTGGAATGGGACAAGAAGCCGAACAAAAAATAGAACAGGGGAAGTTCTACGCGAATATAATATATGCGCAGACCGTTAAAGTAATTCATATAACATTACTTCATCATACGTGGAAAAGAAACGACAAGCTAAAAGCGATTGCCGTAAAGGACGATAAAACGACCGTATTCAAAAAAGACGACAAGGACAACGACAATGCTTGCGTCAAACTGATCAAAGAAAACCTTGCTACGCTTAAAGTTCTCAACAAAAGATACGTCTTGATGGGCGGTTACGACGATAAAACCGAGAAAGCCGTCAAGCTATTTCAAAAAGAATACAAAGTAGAGGATAGCGACGGCAAAGCAAAACTGCATACCTTTGAAAGAGCGTTAAAGGAAACGGGAGAGGTCGATCGAAATACCTTGCTTGCTATAGACGAAGCCTTAGAGAATAAATGGAAGCATAAAGGGTTGATACACGATTCGTGGTCGGATAACGAAAAGCTGAGCGCGATCGCTAAAGGGGCGATTACCATCTCGTATAACGTAAAAAGCGAAAACGACGACAATATCAAATTGATACAAGCAAACCTTCAAAAACTAGGATTGTTAAAAGGCGCGAAACTTGATACCGACTTCGGAAAGATAACCGAAGCAAACGTTAAAGGCTTTCAAAGATATTACGATCCCGATAAGGTTCAGACAATCCAAGACTACGATCGTAAAGAGTGGAAGAAACCCGCAAGGCAAAACGGAATCGTAGATCAACAGACGCTTCTCGCTATGGACGAAGCCTTGCTTGAGGGGTGGAA
>JAISRI010000028.1 GCA_031273735.1 Helicobacteraceae bacterium | reverse complement strand
CCTAAACGACGATTTTAGCGCCTCCGCGACAACCTTAGACATACCCGAAACGACGCTCGATCTCTCTCAAACCTCAATCGATAACGCTCGTTTAACGCAAATCGATAACAATCTTAGCTCAAAACAAACCTCAATCGATAACGCCCGTTTAACGCAAATAGATTTAACTCCCCTCGCCTTTTTCCTCGACTATCAAATCATTCGTCAATTACCCGTAGCTGGAGCGGAAGCCGACGTCTTTTTAATCAAAAAAAACAATACCGACATAGATCGCATCTTAAAACTCTACCGCTACGGCATAAAACCAAATCAAAGAATATCCGATAAAACGATAGAGCTATCGAGCAAATACCCCGAACATCTCATAGGCATAGACGCTATCGATCAAGACGAAAAGAGCGGGCGTTGGTATGAGATACAAGAGTATGCGAGGCTAGGATCGTTAAAAGACTACAAGATCGATAAAAACGATAACGAGAAGCTCTTTCGCGTTATAGAAGAGATTGCCGATATACTAGACCTCTTACACAATAACCAGATAATCCACCGCGATCTAAAACCTCCAAACGTTCTAGTTCGTTCGGAAAACCCTCTTGATCTGGTTTTAACCGACTTTGGCATATCCTCGATGATAGACGAGGATATGACAAAAAAGATGACCACTAAGAGCGGAACAAGAATCTACTTCGCTCCAGAATCCTTTAGCGGCGTTATCGGAAAAGAGGTCGATTGGTGGGCTTTGGGAATGATTATCTACGAGCTTTTATGCGACAAACACCCTTTTGAAAACATTCCAGAAGCTATCGTTATGCATAGCCTTATCACAAAGGACATAGAGCTTGATAAGACGATAAACGAACCTTATAGAACGCTAATAGAGGGCTTATTAACCCGCGATCCTAAAAAGCGTTGGTCTTATAGCGAGGTTAAACGCTATCTTAAAGGAGAACGGAACATTACCGTTTATAGAGAACGGGCGCGAAAGCAAAACTTTGAAAGCTACAAGATAAACAACGTCGAATACGAGAGTATTGGGGAGGTTTTAGCCTTTGCCTCTACCGATAAAAAGGCTTGGGAGGTCGTAAAGGCTCATCTTATGAGAGGATACCTAAAACTATGGTTAGCTCGCTTAGATCGGTTAAATGAGGCTCAAAAGATAGATCTATGCGTAACTAAACACATAGATAACAAACGCTTCGGCGGCGATCTAGCTTTAGCCGAAGCGTTATACTCTTTTACGGAACAACCGCAATTTGTCTTTATGGGACGTTTGATTACATTAAAGAACGTCGCTATCTTTTGCAAACAAGAGACAAACGACGATAAAGAGATGATAGAAGCTATTTGCGAAGGGGCGTTATTAACCGCCCATAATACGTTTCTGAAAGCGACAAGGAAAATAGATAGGAGCAACGATAGGGATCATAACGCCTACGAGTTTGTAGATCGAGCGTTATTAGATAGCGGCGAATCGATTAGCGATAATAAAAACGGCGAACTTGACGAACTGATATTAAATATCTTATTATCTCCCGAATATCTTGGCGTAAGCGACGAGAGAGATTACGAGAAAGGCGCGGAACGGTTGCTATTGGCTTGCGATCTGCTAACCAATAAAGAGGAGTATCTGCTACCCGTCGATTTTTATGAAAAGATAATCTCTATATTAAAGTTTCACTGCGGGAATTGGAAAGTTAGGCTTCTTAAGAAAGAGGAGCTTACCGAGTATCTGCCAAACGAAATCAGAGATAAAGTCGTCGATACCCCTTTAAGCGTCTATAGCGAAGGTTTAAGGCACTACTACGATCTCAAAACCGCAGGCAAACTCTTTACCCAAAAAGAGATTAGACAGACCATACAAAACTATACAAAAAGACAAAACGACTGCTACTTTCCAGAGGAGTTTAGTATTCTGTCCAAACCTCCTACAATCCTAAACTGCGATATTTGGTTTAAGACCTGCAAAACCTTTAACGCCATCAAAAAAGCGGGTTTTCTAACGCTAGAGTTTGCCCGCGCCTTAGATAACTACAACTTCGCTAACGGAACCAAACTCTTGTATATGAAAAATATGCAAACGTTTTCATTCGCGATAGCCCTTGAAAACGACGCGAGACTATCCAACGCGATAAAAAACGGCAAAAAGGCTTTTTGGACTAACGATCTCTTTACGCTATCAGAGTCGCATTTTAAGCGAGAGCTTGAAAAGACCATTACAAAACAAGAGTTTCAAGAGGCGTTTAAGGATTGTTTCGAGCCGCTTTTTCTCATAAACGCTTTAGAAAATCATAGCTCTTCCGCAAGCGAACAACTTTATGAGCAGTTTAAACTATGCGCGGAGCATAAGATTTCGAACGTTCTTTACGTTAAGTATGGCAAAGAAGCTATGAAAAACAAAGAAGCTATTAAAAACCTTATTGCAAATAAAAGTTTTGTTGTGGATATTAACGACTATCTTTACGTTTCGCGCCTATTAAAAGACGATTACGCTCGTAAAAACTATAAAAAACTGCTTTCGGCTATATATTTTGTAGAAGACCCGCATAATGAAAGAGCTATAATAAATACCATTAATATGGGACAACTACGAGCGTATCTAAATAATCTGCGCAATCTAAAGACTAAATGGATCGCCGAAGACGTAGAAATTATTGATTGGCTACCTAACAGATCGTCCATTGTTGGCGAAATATTCGTCTTTATAGGATTCATAATTGCCATCTCGATCGAAAATTACTTTATATGGTTTTTGTTTATAGTCGCGAGCGCTTTTATACTCTTCAGAAGTTATGGGCGTATACGAAACTCTTATGAAAACCATATTAAGCGTATTACCGAAGTGGCAAATATAAGATAAGGATAGTAATGTTAGCGTCAGTTGAAGGAACAAAACGATACGCGTTAAAATATAGCAAACATAAAGACGCATATTCGATCGCGCAAAATCTTACGATTAGCTCGCTTGGAATCGGCAGTTATATGCCAGAGCCATATTGGGAGGAGGCGTATAAAGTTGGTTACGAGGAAGCGATTTACGCCGCGATCGCAAACGGGATAAATCATATCGATACCGCTATTAACTACCGCTTTAGACAGAGCGAGAAAGAGATAGGCAAGGCGATCAAAAAAGCGATCGCAAACGGGGTCGTAAAACGCGACGAACTATTTGTGGCAAGCAAAGCGGGTTTTCTACCGCTCGATTATCCGTTTCCGCAAAATCCTTACGAGTGGATCGACGACGAAATAATCAAAAAAAACCTAGCAAAAAAAGAGGATATAATCGCCGATCAGCACTGCCTAACGTCTAAGTTTTTAACGCAAAGTTTAGAGTGGTCGCTAGAAAATCTTGGATTAAAATCGATCGACTGCTTTTATTTGCATAATCCTGAAATCCAACTTGGTTATATCGATTATAAAACGCTGTTAAAACGCATAGAAGCGGCGTTTGAGTTATTTGAATCGCTATGCGCGATAAATAAAATAGGTTTTTATGGAATTGCAAGCTGGAACGCCTTTTTATGGGAGGAGGATCACGCCGAATATATCCGATTAAACGATCTGGTAAAAATAGCGCGAAAGGTCGGCGGGGAAAACCACCGTTTCAGATTTGTCCAATCGCCTTTCAATCTCGCAAAACCGCACGCTTATAACTATACGAATCAGCCGTTGGACGACGGGTTATATTACACGTTTTTTCAAGCGGCGGAGCGCTTAAAAATTAACGCTATCGCAAGCTCGTCGCTATTAAGAATGGCGCTTTTCAAACGCCCGTTTTCGCCCAAAGCGGCGGCGCTACTAGGAGGAGGTTTTGCGAGCGCGACGCAATACGCTTTGCAGTTTGCTAGAAGCGCGATCGGAGTGAAATCGGCGCTCTTTAGCTCTACAAACGCGGCGCACGTTTTGGAAAATCTGCTTGTTTTAGAGGCAGATAGGTGCGCCGCAAAAAGTTACAATGCGCTTTTTAATTTGCAAGGAGGCTAAATGGCGAAGGTGATGTTAAGGCAGAAGGGCGAAACGATCTATTTCTACGTCGCTAAAAAGGATATGGAAGAGACGATCAAGGCGATCGAGTTCGATAGCGAAGAGAAATTCGGCGGCAAAATAACGCTGAATAACGGCGAGGAGTGGTTTATCGATCCCGCGCCCAAAAAGTTGCCGAGCGAGGTCAACGCGAAACGCTTAAGCGAATAGTCGCCCGCGGCTTTCGCTTTGTTTTTGGGCGCTTAAAAAATAATCATCGTTTTGGGGCAATCGTATTGACGCGCTCATTGTATCTTTGCTAATATAACGCTCCCTTTTGCTAAAAGCGAAAGAGGTAAGGCAAAAAGATGACGGTTAGCGGAGAGGTTTGGCTAAATCAAGACAAAGCGCAGTTTTTAGGCGAAAGCTGCGTGGCGCTTTTGAAGGCGATCTCTTCGCTTGGCTCGATCAATCGAGCGGCGAAAGCGATCAAGATCGGCTATAAAACCGCTTGGGATTTGGTAGATTCGATGAACAACCTATCGCCTCAACCGCTTGTAGAGCGCGTTAGCGGCGGCAGGGGCGGCGGCGGAACCAAACTAACGGAAGCGGGCGAATCGCTTATAGCGCTCTTTGATCTGCTTCACGCAAAACATTCGGCGTTAATCGATCTGTTTTCGCGTAGCGGCAACGATCCGTCCTCTTTGTTACGGACGGCGCAAAGGATTACAATGAAAACAAGCGCGAGAAATCAGCTTGTCGGTAAGGTCGTCGAGATCATAAAGGGCGCGGTTAATTCCGAGATCAAACTGCTTGTCCGCGATAAGACGACGATTGTCGCCACCATCACCAACGACGGCGTGGAGGATATGGGGCTTAAAGCGGGCGACGAGGCTTACGCGCTCGTTAAATCGAGTTGGGTTATTCTTGCCCGAAGTAAACCTAAGATGATCAGCGTTAGAAACGCGATCGAAGGGACGGTGGAAGCGATCGTGGAAGGCAAGGTCAACGTCGAGATCAAACTTTCTATCGAGGGCGGCGCTACGCTTACGGCGGTTATCACCGAAGACGCGCAAAAGGAACTTGACTTCAAACGCGGCGACAAAGCGTGGGCTTTGTTCAAAGCGTCGCACGTCATCATAGGCGCCTAGATTTAGGCGAGCGGCGGCGGGTATAATCCGTCCCGCAATTTAATTAAGGAGTTGAGATGAAAAAGTTGTTAGTCGCGTTTTTTTCTTGCGCGGCGTTATTGTTTGCGGATATAACGGTAGCGGCGGCGGCAAGCTATAAAAACGCTTTGACCGAGCTGGTTGCGGCGTATAAAGACGGCAAAGTCGAAACGGTTTTCGCGGCGAGCGGAAAATTGACCCAACAGATCGGCGAGGGCGCGCCGTTTGACGTGTTTATGAGCGCAGATACAAAGTTTCCCGAAACGGTCGTTAAAAACGGGCAGGCCGAAGGCGACGTAATTTTAACGGTTGAAAACAAGCTGATTTTTTGGGGCAAGTCGCTTGATCTTAAAAAAGGTTTTGACGTTTTGACGGGTAAAAATGTTAAGCATATCGCCGTAGCAAATCCTAAAACCGCTCCTTTGGGCGCGGCGGCAGTCCAAGCGCTAGAAAAAGCGGGCGTTTACGACAAGATTAAAGATAAATTAGTTTATGGCGAAGACATCGCGCAAGCGACGGCTTACGTCGAAAACGGCAACGCGGAAGTCGGTATTACGGGTTATTCCGTCGTGGCAAACAAGATCGCGGCGGGCGAAGGAAAGTTTGAATACGTCGATTCAAAACTTTACGATCCGCTTTACTACGGAACAGTTATTCTGAAATCGACCAAAAAACTTGACGAAGCCAAAAAATTCGTCGCGTTTTTGAAGTCTGATACGGCGGTTACGATTTTTAACAAACACGGATTAAGCGTAATTAAATAATGAACGCGCTTTTAGGCGAAATATCGCATATAGAAACAGACGGCGCTTTGTCGATCGTCGAGATCGTATCGAATGATATGCGTTTTTCGTCGCTTGTCGTAGAGACGCCTAAAAGTTGCGCTTATTTGGCGATCGGGCGCAAGGTAGAAGTCCTATTCAAGGAGACCGAAGTCGCGATCGCCAAAAACCTAAGCGGAGAGATTAGCCTAAGAAACCGCCATAGCGCGACCATTAGCGCTTTGCGTTACGGCGGTCTTTTATGTGAAATAACGCTTAATAGCGAAGAGGAGATCGTTAAGTCGATTATCACAGAACGATCGGCAAAACGATTAAATCTTACGGTTGGCGATCGCGTAGAGTGGCTAGTTAAAGCAAATGAGATATCGCTAAAGGATTTAGGTTGAGCGATTTTGCCATAACGATGCTCACAACGTTCAAACTTGCCGCGATTACCACGCTTATTTTATTCTTTATAGCGATTCCTTTAGCTTACTGGGTAGCGCATACCAAAAATCGCTTTCGCGTCGTCATAGAGGCTATTGTGAGTATGCCGTTGGTTTTGCCGCCAAGCGTTTTGGGCTTTTATCTTTTGATGGCCTTCAGCCCGATCAACAGTCCGATCGGCATTTTTTTGAAACAGACTTTTGATATACAGCTGGCTTTTAGTTTTGAAGGTTTAGTGGTGGGCTCGGTATTGTTTAGTTTGCCCTTTATGGTTCATCCGATCCAAAGCGGTTTTTCTTCGCTTAACTCCTCTTTACGAGAAGCCGCCGCCACGCTAGGAATTAGTAAGATAAAAACGCTATTTTTCATTATGCTTCCCAATATGAAAAGTTCGCTTTTGGTAGGAACCGTGCTTAGTTTTGCGCATACAGTCGGCGAGTTTGGCGTCGTGCTTATGTTGGGCGGCAGCACTCGCGCCACAAAGGTCGCCAGCATTGCGATCTACGACGAAGTTAACGCGCCTAATTACCCGCTTGCCCATCAATACGCTTTTACGTTATTCCTTATTACTTTTACAATGCTTTTATGCGTTTATATTCTTAATCGCAGATTTGCAAGAGCGGACGCTTTATGATAGAAATCGACGTAAAAAAACGGCTTAAATCGGCAAACGGCGATATAGAGTTTGCCTTTAACGGATCGATAAACGAAGGGGAGTTTGTTACCATTTTTGGCTCTAGCGGCGCGGGCAAAACCACGCTTCTTAGAATGATCGCGGGGCTAACCAAACCAGATAGCGGATCGATTGTAGTTAATGGCGAAATATGGTTTGATCAAACGCGAAAGATCAATATAAAACCGCAAAAACGGCGCGTCGGTTTCGTCTTTCAAGATTACGCGCTTTTTCCCAATATGAGCGTTAAAAAGAATATAGAGTTCGCGCTTGCTAAAAATGAAAAATATAACGCCGATCGCTTGCTTGAGCTATGCAAATTAACCGCCTTGCAAGATCAGAAACCCGCGCAACTTAGCGGCGGGCAAAAACAGCGCGTCGCCTTTGCGAGAGCGTTAGCCTTAAAACCAAAAATCTTATTATTAGACGAGCCTTTAAGCGCTTTAGACAACGCTATGCGACAAGAGTTGCAAGAGGAGCTTTTGACGCTTCAAAAAACGCTTAATCCCGCCACGCTTTTGGTAAGCCACGATCTAAGCGAGGTTTTCAAACTTTCGATCAAAACCTATGTGATTGAAAACGGAAAAGTAATTAAGAGCGGAACGCCTACGGAGGTTTTTTCGGCTGGAAATATCAGTAATAAGTTTCGACTGATCGGCGAAGTTTTAGCGATTGAAGAATCGGGGCTTGTCTATATATTAAGCGTTCTTGCTGGAAGCGATATTGTTAAAGTCGCCGCGACGCAAAGCGAAATAGAAAATATCAAGATAGGCGATCGCGTTTTGATCGCCTCTAAAGCCTTTAATCCAATTATCGCCAAAATGAATTAACCTTAAATCGTTTGCCGGAATTGCCAACTTATAAAACGCCATAAAGATTTTAGGTCTCGTCCATTGTTGGAGAGGAACAAAGGGCGAGACGTAAAACCTCGCGTTGGCGCGATAAGCTGAAATGTTAGCATTTTACTTAAGCCCTCGTTCCCGCGAACGCCAAGATTTCAAGAGATCGATTATCAATATTCTAAAATGTAATCATAACGCAAAACGCTTAAATTAGCGCGCTACCAAAGCGATTTTACGTTCAAACCGCAACAAAGCCGTATAAAATCGTGCTTTGACAAACCAATGCCCGCATATGACGCGAATGTTACGCGCAAATCGGTATGGCAATGAAGAGAATCGATTTCGCCGATAAGTAAAACAACCTCTCGCATAAATTGCACGAAAATCTAGCGGCGGCGCGAATTTGCAAAAAGCGACAAGACAAAAATCAAGCGCGTTAGAACTCAAAGCCGCCGGTCGCGCCTTTGCTCATCGATTGATAGACGCAATTAACGTAATCCGATCGCGTTTGGCACTCAAATACCTTGTCGCAATCGTAACAACTAGTTAGCATGCGTTCGCGCTGACATTGCGATAAAACGGCGCGGCTCTTTTCGCGCTTTTGCTCGAAACTATCTAGACCAATTTCCGACGGATTAAGCGTTTCCATACGCCCTCATTGCTCGCTCGATCTCCGTTTTGGAGCCAAAAAAACAGGGCGACGTGTCGTGATGCCCTTTTGGTTCGCTTACCAAAAGCCGTTCGCCGCGATCGTTTAGCGCAAGCCCGCCCGCCATTTCAAAAACCTTCGCAAAAGGCATAGATTCAAATACCAATCGGATTTTGCCCTTTGCCTTATCGGTCGTTCCCGGGTAGCTAAATAGACCTCCGCCTTTGATTAAAATCTGATGTAGATCGGGAACCATACCGCCCGAATAGCGAAGCCGATAACCTTCGGCAAACATAGAATCAATCAGCTCTTTGTGGTGCGGATACCAATATTGTTGCGTTCCGCCCGGCGCGACAAGTTTGCCGCTATCTCTAAGCCGCAAAATCTGAACAAACTTAAACTCGCCGCGATCCTGTCGCCACAACTCGACGTTTTGCTTATACGCCGTAACCATCTCCACGCGAGGACCATAGACCACATACGCCGCCGCTATAAGATTTGCGCCCAAAAAACTATTTTCATACACGCCAAAGATCGACCCTACGGATAGATCGACGTCCGCGAGCGAACTTCCGTCAAGCGGATCGTATCCCACAAGATACTGCCCGCCCGTTCTAATCGGCTCTATCTGCTCTTTTTCTTCGCTGGCAAGGGCGCGGACGGTGGGAATGCGGCTTAACTCCTCCTCCACGATATAGTCGCTTCTAATATCGAGTTTAAGTTGAACGTCGCCCGTAGAGTTTTTATTGTCCGAGTAACCCGTATCGTCGTGCGCCAAAGCCTCCGCAATCCGCGCCGCCGCCTTTGCGATTCCCTCAAAAACCTCTTTCATTAAATCTCCTTAACTCGTCTGTCGATCCACGATAAAATTTGGCGCGGATTGTTTAGATTTAGTATTTCGATATCTTTTGGTATTTTACACTTTTTTGGATCGATCGTCGCGTCGATCGCAATTGCCTGCGCGTAATCGAAATAGCTTTCGTCGATCGCGTTTCTGAAAACCGCTATGCGCGGCAGGGGTAGAGTTTTTAATCCTTCGACAAAGAGATAGTCAAAATCGCCAAATAGTCTTACGATCTCCTCGATCGCGCTTGACTTACGCAAAAAAAGCGTCGTCCTCGTTGGGCTGACTATCGCGACCTCCGCGCCCGTTTTGAAAAAACGATCGCTATCTTTACCTTCTACGTCAAAACGCGCCTTATCCTTTGGATCGTTTTTGACGATCGCGACTTTTCTTTGCGGTAGCAGTAGCTCGGCTAATTTGACGATCAGCGTCGTCTTACCGCTATTTGAAGGACCCGTAAAAGCGACCGCTTTTCTCGTCATTTTTTATCCTTTATCGTAGCGTCGAACTTGTCGATAAGCGCGATTGGTCGGTAGGAGAGTTTGGCTTTTCGCAAACCTTCGATACCCAAATCCTCCTCGCGGTTTATAAACTTTTTATCGGAGTATTCCGCTTGGAGATGAGCCTGATTGATCGTCTGATAACTACCCTGATAGTTCGCGCCGTCGGCTTTTTCGACGTGAATCACCGCCATATCGTCGCTAAGAGATTCTCCGATCGTAAAAGCTACGATCCACCCTTCGGCGCGTAGGATTCCATAAGAACAGCGAAAGCGGCGATAGTCGTTCAAAAGGGAAATAATCCCCTTTTTTTCGGATTCTACGGGATATGGAGCGCGATCAAACCAAGCGTTTATAAAGGCTATCGTTTCGCCAAGATTCTGATCGTTTAAGCGCTCGTAATGAATACCGTAAAAGGTTGCAAAGCGGTTGATAAAGTTTTTTTTGGAGTGATAATCGCGTCCGTTTAGGGCAATTAACGCCGCGCAATCATAGAGATAATCGCTGTGATCGCGATTTAGCGTAAAATCAAACAGGTCTGGACAGGCGTTTTCAAGAGCGGTTTTTTGTTCGATCGTCAAAGCGCGGAAGCTCAAAGCAAAACCGCGATCGGCGCAATGTTTTTCGATCGCTTCGATCGCGGGTTTCGGATCGCCTCGTCCGATCGGGAATAGAAAATACGGCGGTTGCCCCTCGTATGTTTGCTTGATAAATACAAAGCCGTTTTGGATCGCAAGCTCTATTTTTCGCTCGAAACGCCAAAGCCACAGATTAACAAAGGTCGCGTCGGCGCTTCGCGGCGCGCAAATTTTTAGCGCGTCGTCCAAGATCGCTTGTTGCGCGAAGCTTATCGGCGAAAAATCCATCAATCCTCCAGACAAAAACGTTTATTTTACCTTGACCTTCTTTGCGCGTCCGTCAAAGCGCTTTTTAACGTCGGATTTTGTCGGCGCAATAGCGTAGAAACGCTACAATTACGCTTTTCTGCGCGTCCGTAGTTTAGATGGATAGAGCGACGGATTCCGGTTCCGTAGGTCGCAGGTTCGAGTCCTGCCGGGCGCGCCACAACGAATTAGAAAGTTGATCTATAATAATGTATATTTTCGGTTTCGAACCAAACTTTAAAGGAGCAAAATAATGGAATACGAAAAAGACGCCTCTTGGTGGAAGGAACGCTCCGACGAGCTTTTAGCGACGTCGGCTAAAGATTTCAGCGCTAAGTATAACGTCCGTGTAAACACGACGCGCCACCACGTCCGCAAGGTCAAAGACGAGCGGGGAATCGAGCGCGCAAAATGGGGACGTCAGCGTCCTAAATCTTGGTGGGAAGAGCGAAAAGGCGATATGCTCGTATTAAGCGCCAGAGCTTTTGCCAAAAAACACGGTTGCACTCCGTCGTCGGCGATCTATAACGCTAAAAAGATGAATCTTCCGCCGCGCCTTTGTCTTACTTGCGGCAAAGAGGTTCCAAGAGTGCGATCGAAAAAATATTGCTCGGAAGAGTGTTTTCGCAAAGCGTATGATAAAAAAAAGGAAGAACATCGTGCGAAGACTTTGCAGCGGAAGCGCGATTTAGCGAATAAATAGGAATGGCGAAGCGGGGCGCTTATTTAAGTTTTTGGCGATTGGAGTCGTCTTATGAGAACCTTTAGATTAGTAGCGATCGGTTTGGTTGCGCTATTTGTCGTTTTGGCGTGCGGCGGCGACAAAAATAGCGGAGACAACGAAGACGACCAAGAAAGTTATAGTTTTTCAATAGGAGTTAACCTTACCGAGTGGTTTCAAGTTAACGGTTTCGTTCATTCGGCAAACTTTGGCAAATATACAAAAGAGGATTTTGCGGAGTTAAAGAAACTTGGCGTAAACGTGATCAGACTGCCGATCGTATTTAATACTTTGGAAGCAGACGCGAGTTATAAGGTCGATAAGCTGTTTTTTGATCTGCTCGATCAGGTTGTGGATTGGGCGGAATACTATAAGATATATATTATTATCGATAACCACTCGTCGCGCGGACATAATCCTACTCCTGTGGATATCGATAAAACGCTTATTCCTCTTTGGACTGAACTCGCCGATCATTTCAAAAACAGAAGCGAATTTGTTCTCTACGAAATACTTAACGAAGACGTCATGGCGGAAGCTAAGAGCGCCTCTCGTTGGTCGGAGATTCAGCAAGAGGTTATAAAAGCTATCCGCTCGAAAGATCAAACCCATTCGATCATAGTCGGCGGCTACGATTGGAATAACATAGATTCTCTTATCGAACTTCCAGAGTTTGACGATTCAAATCTTATCTATGTATTTCACTTCTATAATCCGCATATATTTACCTATCAAGGTACGACTTGGGAAGAGTTGCCTCTTACCAACCTTGAAGGGCTTCCTTTTCCATACGACGCTCACGAAATGCCGAAAACGCCTGACGAGTTTATAGGAACGTGGCGAGAAGATCAGATAAACAGATACCATTTAGAAGCTACGCAAGAGGCGCTCGCGGAGGCTTTAGATAAAGCCGCCAAGTTTTCAAAAGATCGCAACGCGAAGATTTTCTGCGGAGAGTTTGGAGTAAATATGCCAAACGCTTTGCGCGAGGATCGTTTAAGATGGTATGAAACGGTCGTTAAATTACTAAACGATCGCAATATTTCTTGGACGCAATGGGACTATTCTGGAGATTTTGGTATTTATAAAACCCCGCAGGGCGGCGATATTTACTCCGATCTGGATATCGATATTGTTAAAGCGCTAGGATTTACTCCTCCAACGCAAAAAACTTCCGAAAAAATTAAAGATAGCTTTACGATATACGGCGATTATTTCGGCAAAATGATTTTGCCAACCCATTCCGTAATGAAAGGCTCGCAACACGATCTATTCGATACCGATTCATACGAAGGCAAATACGCTATTTTTTGGGGCGCTCCCGCGCAATACGATTCATATACCTTTAAGTTTATCCGCGCCGTTGACTGGGAATACCTAAAAGATAATAATTACGCGTTGCAATTTAAGGCTAAAGCTACTAGTAAAAACGCGCAAAAACAGATCGATTTTGACGTTAGATTTGTCGATCGGCAAAGCGATAGCGAGATTCCTTGGAGAATGCGATATAAGATCGACCAAAATATATTGCCTGTTGACGGAGAGTGGCATACGATAACGATACCCCTGAAAGATATGAGCGAACACGGCGCTTGGGATAGTTCCGCGAACAAGTGGCATGATCCGTCAGGACTTTTTTCGTGGGAGGCGATCGACCTTCTTCAATTCGTGGCGGAAAACGCCGATCTCTCGGATTTTTCAATATGGATAGATTCGATCGAGATAGTTAAGAAAGAGGGAATATGAACGATCGTTACAGATTGCTAATCGAAACGGAGGATAAAAAGGGGCTGATCTACCAAATCACGGGCGCGATCTTAAAACACAATCTTAATATCGAACAGAATAACGAGTTTGTAGAAAAACAATATAACCGCTTTTTTATGCGAACCGATCTTAGCGGAGCGCCCGTCCAATCGCTATTCGACGATCTATCCGCCCTCTTTAGCGCCGATCATAGCGTTAAATTGATTCCAAAGCGAAAAAAGCGCGTAGTTATTATGGCTACAAAAGAGCGCCACTGTTTAGGCGATCTGCTACTGCGCTGTAAATATAACGAGCTAGATATCGACGTTCAAGCGATCGTTAGCAACTACGACGATCTAAGAGTTTTAGCCGAAAGTTTTGGAGTAACTTATCACTACGTCTCTCATCAAAATTTTACGAGAAAATCGCACGAAACAGAGCTTCTTAAAACGCTTGCTCAATACGATTGCGATTATGTCGTTCTGGCAAAATATATGCGTATTTTAACGCCTGATTTTGTGGAAAAATATAATAATAAAATTATCAACATTCACCATTCGTTTTTACCCGCTTTTATCGGCGCGAATCCATACAAACAAGCCTACGATCGCGGCGTGAAAATCATCGGCGCAACGGCGCATTTTGTCAATAATAACCTCGACGAAGGTCCGATTATCGCGCAAGGCGTTCTTAACGTTAATCACACCTATAGCGCTGAGGATATGGCGCTGTTTGGAAAAGACGTGGAAAAACAAACTTTAGCGCGAGCGTTAAGACTCGTTTGCGACGATCGCGTTTTTATCTACAAAAACAAAACTATTATCTTTGAATAACTTTGGTTCAATACCACTTCATCTAATCCCTGAACCTAACAAGGCTAAGATAAATCTATGAAAAACAAATATTTACGCCGTTCGCATATTTCGGAAGGTAAGTTCCGTGAAATAACTCGGTTGTTTTCAACCGATTTAGACGCAACGCAGATTGCTAAAGTAGCGAAACTAATTTGTTGGATTTACTGAAAATGCGTAAGTTTTCGGCGCTTCTACGATTTATTTGGATTCCCGCCTTCCTCCGCGTAGCGCCCGCTCCAAAGCAAAGCGGAGGAGCGCAAGGCGCGGAGGATTTACGCCCTGCTTGCGAAAAGCCGCGCTTTTGGCGGCGTTATTGCGGAGAAATGCGGGGCTACGCTAAAGTCGCGGGAA
>JAISRI010000142.1 GCA_031273735.1 Helicobacteraceae bacterium | reverse complement strand
TGTAGCGTTTGGACGCGCTAACGAATACAAACCTAGAGTCGTTAAATCGAGCGTTTTGCTCGTATTAAAAGAGTCTGTAAAGACTAGCCTAAGTTTACGCATTAAATCTCCTTTTAAGGGTAAAGATTTTGGAAACGGCGATCATACATCAAAATAACTTGAAAACCAATATCGCTATCTTTAATTTTTTGAAAAAACCTTGATTCTAGACAGAAAACGACGATAAATCGATGGTTGTGGGTCGTTGATTGACTGTTATTTGTTGTTGGTTGTTCGATTGTCTAGCTACTAATTGGCTTGTCTGTTGTAGGTCGCCGCTTGTCGACCGCCGATCGTCTTTTCTCGTCATTCCCGCGTAGGCGGGAATCCAAACTAGAACCAACGCATTTTTAAAACCTACGCATTTTCAACAAATCCCACAAACGCCGTCATTCCCGCATAGCGCCCGCCGAGAAGCGGAGCGGAACGGCGTAAGGCGGGAATCCAAATAGCGCGGAAGCGCTGATCTTACTGATTATGCGTAGGTCTTAAATACGCACGGCTACGCCGTATTTGGATTCCCGCTTTCCTCCGCGATGAACGCGCGGATACGCGCTATCGCTTCGCGCGGGAATGACTGAATGCGGCGGTTTTGCCTTGTTAAAGATGGTTTCAACAATACGATGATCTTTTTGGATTCCCGCTTTCCTCCGCGATGGACGCCCTGCGAAGCGGAAATAATTTCGCGTCGTTTTCTTAAACTTTCAATTTTGTTTCAATTTTTCTAATCTTGGTTAAAAATTAGGCGCTTATCTGTTTATTACTAAGGCAAAATTACTTCGTTGGAACGGCGACGCGGCTAATCCACAATTTAACAAAGGAGCTTCTAGTGAGCGAACTTAGGCAGATAGCCTTTTACGGCAAAGGCGGGATTGGTAAATCTACCACTTCCCAAAACACACTCGCCGCTATGGCGCACTTTTACGGGCAGAAGATTCTGATCGTCGGTTGCGATCCAAAAGCGGATTCTACGCGCTTGATCTTACATGAAAAAGCGCAGCAAACCATTATGCAAATGGCGGCGGACAAAGGCACGGTTGAAGATTTAGAGCTTGACGAGGTATGCAAAGACGGCGCGACCATTTTCAGCACGACGACCGAAGGCGGCTATATCCGTTGCACCGAATCGGGCGGACCGGAACCTGGCGTCGGTTGCGCGGGGCGCGGCGTGATCACGGCGATCAACTTCTTGGAAGAAAACGGAGCTTACGACGACGAGCTTGATTTCGTCTCTTACGACGTGCTTGGCGACGTTGTGTGCGGCGGTTTCGCAATGCCGATTCGCGAAGGCAAGGCGCAGGAGATTTACATTGTTATGTCGGGCGAGATGATGGCGATGTATGCCGCAAACAACATCTCTAGGGGTATTTTGAAATACGCCAACAGCGGCGGCGTGCGTCTAGCGGGGCTGATCTGTAACGCTCGTATGACCGATCGCGAATACGATCTAGCAAAAGCGCTCGCGGAAAGATTAGGGACGCAGATGATCCATTTTGTCCCAAGAAACAACATCGTTCAGCACGCGGAATTACGCAGAATGACGGTGGTCGAATACGCGGGAACGGCGGATCAGGCGCTCGAATACAAAGAGCTTGCGCGAAAGATCATCGCAAACGATCTCAAAGTGATCCCAACTCCGCTTCCTATGGAAGAGCTAGAAAACCTTCTTATGGAATTTGGAATCGCCGAGCAATTCGACGAAGCGAACATTGGCAAAAAAGCCGAAAATTAAAGGAGCGAAGATGTTTATCTTAGGTATGTACTTTCCAAAAGAACGCGGTAATAAGATTCCCTCCGTAGAGGTTGCGGAATTGGTAGATAAATCCGTCGATATGGGCAAGGTTAAGGAGATCAAACTCCATCAAGGTTCGACCAAATCGACAAAGACGGAGCTTTACAAAACGCTTAGCAAGAAAGACACCTTTCTCGCTAAAGCGCTCGTGCATTTCTACAATAATCAAGAAACGAGCAAAGCGGGCGGTTTGAAGTATATGTATTTCACCAACAAATACCAGATCGCCGAGTTAAGTTTAGAGCTTGACAAAGACGCGGAGTGTTTTGAAATCGCCAAAAAGTTCCAAGATATGGAACCGATCAACGTCGAAGTCGTTTTCGCGTAAATCACAAGAAAGGACAAAAAATGAGTCCCGAAACCTTAGAAAACGCTCAAAAAAGCGCCGTTGAAGAGATACTAAAAAAGTATCCCGAAAAAGCGCAAAAAGATCGCGCGAAACATTTAGGCGTGGGAGCGCCTGGCGACGAAAGCCAAAAGACCTGCGGCGGCGTTCAATCAAACAAAAAAACCGTGCCGGGCGTGATGAGCCAGCGCGGTTGCGCCTATGCTGGATCAAAGGGGGTCGTTTGGGGTCCCGTCAAAGATATGGTTCATATTAGCCATGGTCCCGTCGGTTGCAGTCAGTATTCCCGATCGGGGCGGCGAAACTACTATATCGGAACGACGGGCGTAGATACCTTTGTTACGATGAATTTCACGACCGATTTTCAAGAACGAGATATTGTCTTTGGCGGCGATAAAAAGCTAATGAAAGCGATCGAAGAGATCAACGAACTTTTCCCGCTCGCCAAAGGCGTTACCGTTCAATCGGAATGTCCGATCGGCTTAATCGGCGACGATATTCAAGCCTCGTCGAGAAAGAGCGCGGCGGCGATCGGAAAAACGATCGTCCCCGTTAGTTGCGAAGGCTTTAGAGGCGTTAGTCAATCGCTAGGACACCATATAGCAAACGACGCGGTGCGCGATCATATTTTCTCCGCAAAAGGCGAAGATATAGGATCGACTCCTTACGACGTGGCGATCATAGGCGATTATAATATCGGCGGCGACGCGTGGTCTAGCCGTATTTTGCTCGAAGAAATGGGTTTAAGAGTAATCGCGCAATGGTCGGGCGACGCGACGCTAAACGAACTGCGAAACGGTCCTAAGGCAAAACTTAATCTGTTGCACTGTTATCGATCGATGAACTACATCAGTCGTCATATGGAGCAAGAGTTTGGTATTCCTTGGACGGAATACAATTTTTTCGGTCCTACAAAGACTTACGAATCGCTTCGCAGGATCGCAGGACAATTCGACGAAAAAATCCAAAAAAACGCCGAAAAGGTTATCGAAAAATATAAGCCTATTATGGACGCGGTTTTAAGCAAATATAAACCGCGCCTAGAGGGCAAAAAAGTGATGCTTTACGTCGGCGGTTTGCGCCCTCGCCACGTAATCGGCGCTTACGAAGATTTGGGAATGGAGATCATCGGCACGGGCTACGAGTTTGCGCATAACGACGATTACAGCCGAACGACGCACGAAATCCAGCGATCGACCGTGATCTACGACGACGCGAACGAATACGAGCTTGAAGCCTTCTGCAAGAAGATCAAGCCCGATATTGTCGCGGCAGGCGTGAAAGAAAAATACACGTTCCAAAAGATGGGTCTGCCCTTTAGACAGATGCACAGTTGGGACTATTCGGGACCATATCACGGCTTTGACGGTTTTGCGATCTTTGCTCGCGATATGGATATGGCGATTAACAGCCCCGTTTGGGGGCATAATAAAGCGCCTTGGGATAACGCCTAAGGGCGCTAAGACCTCGATAAACAGATGAGTTGAGAGGAGAAAGAGAAAAATGCAAAATCCGCAAAAAATCGTCAATGGCAAGGAGCTGTTTTTACAGCCCGAATACGACGAGGTTTTCAAGAACAAAAAGGCGTTTGAAAATATGCCTTGCGCCGATAAAGTTTCAGAAATATCCGAATGGACAAAAACAACGGAGTATCGAGAGCTTAATTTCAAGCGCGAAGCGATCACGATCAATCAGGCAAAAGCGTGTCAGCCGCTTGGCGCCGTGATGGTCGCGCTAGGCTTTGAAAACACGATGCCATACGTGCATGGAAGTCATGGTTGCGTCGCCTATTTTCGCACGTATTTTACGCGCCATTTCAAAGAACCAACGCCATGCGTAAGCGACTCTATGACTGAAGACGCGGCGGTTTTCGGCGGCATAAATAATATGAAACAAGGCTTGCAAAACTGCAAAGCGCTTTACGAGCCTGAGATGATCGCGGTTTCGACGACTTGTATGGCGGAAGTGATCGGCGACGACCTTAACGCTTTTGTCGAAGGCGCGAAAACGGAAGGATATATTCCGGAGGATTATCCGATCGTTTACGCGCATACGCCTAGTTTTGTAGGCAGCCATCTTACAGGCTATGATAATATGCTTTCGGAGACGTTAAAATTGCTCTGCAAAAACGTTTCCAAAGAGAAGTATAATCGTCTTAATATCGTTCCTGGTTTTGAAACCTATCTCGGCAGTATAGACGAGGAGCGAGAGCTTGCCGAAGCGTTCGGTATTGAAACGGTCGTTTTGCCCGATCATAGCGAACAATGGAATACGGGCGCGGGCGAATATAAAATGTTTGCGGGAGGAACGCCAATCGCGCAGATTAAAGAGGCTTGCAACGCCAGCGCGATCGCGACTATGCAGCCATTTACCACGCCCAAAACGCTTAAAATCTGTAAAAATAAGTTTAAGCAACAGACCTTTGAAGCGCGTCCGATCGGGTTAAAAGGAACGGACGAATTTATCGTATTCCTTAAAGAGTTTTCGGGTAAAGATGTCCCGCAAACGATTAAGCGCGATCGCGCAAGACTTGTCGACGCTATGCAGGATAGTTACGCCTACATTCACGACAAAAAATTCGCTATCTACGGCGATCCAGATTTTGCTCTTGGATTGGCTTCGTTTGTGATCGAATTGGGCGGCGAAGTTACGCATCTTTTATGCAACAACGCGCCGGAAGGTTGGGAAGCCGCCGCCCGCGCCGTTTTGGATCGATCGCCCGCTAAGGAAAATAGCCATGCGTGGGCGGGAAAAGATCTTTGGCATTTGCGGAGTTTGCTATTTACAGAGCCTGTCGATTACCTAATCGGCAATAGCTATGGCAAAGAGTTAGAGCGCGATACGAAAATCCCTCTGATTAGAATCGGTTTTCCGATCTTCGATCGCCACCACACGCATAGATATAGCGTCGTAGGCTATAAAGGCGGATTAAATCTTTTGACGTGGATCGTCAATAAGATATTAGACGTGATAGATAGCCAAACCAAAGATATAGCCAAAACCGACTATTTCTTTGATTTAGTCCGCTAGACTTCAATTTTCTCCTTTTCAGACGGGATTTTAGCTTTTGCTAAATCCCGTTTAAGTTATAATCGCAAAATTAAAGGGGCGTTATGACGAGCGTAAGACGGCTTTTATTAGTGGCGTTATCATTAACTATGATTGTAACTGCTGGCTTAACAGAGGATTATGAGACGAAAGACTTAAAAGCCGCGTTAGAGGTCAAAACCTTTGAAGCGATCGCGAGTTTTATTATAAAAAACGGCGATAGACAAACATACTGCAATAGGTATAACAATAATCCTCACTACGAGATAGGCGAAGTAGATATTTATCTGGATCCCATTTCGCAAAAAACTAATTTTTTGAAAAGCGACCTATCAAATAACGTCGCGGACTATAATAGAATTGTTATCTACGATCGCAACAAAAACGCCTATTACGATTTTTATCCGTTTATCGTAACATACGTTGGAAACGACTCGGTATTAAACGAATACATAACGTTGTTAAAAGA
>JAISRI010000058.1 GCA_031273735.1 Helicobacteraceae bacterium | reverse complement strand
AAGATTTTGGCTAATCGAACTTGTTGTCTGAGCCATTCGCCGTGTTCGATCGCGGGGAAACCCGCATAAATGCCGCTCTTTTTGATGCTCTTTGTTACGCCGCTTTTTGCCGCGATCGTAACGAAGGGCGCGATTTCGATATGTCCGTTAAAGCCAGAATGCCCGCCTACGACAAGATTGCGCCCCGTTTTTACGCTACCCGCAAAGACGACGTGAGCGGTAATTAGCGAGTGTTCGCCGATCTCGCAATTGTGCGCGATATGCACAAAGTTATCGAGTTTTGCCCCGCGCTTAACGATGGTTTCGCCCAAAACGGCGCGATCAACCGCGCTGTTAGCGCCAATCTCCACGTCGTCTTCGATCGTAGCCCGTCCAAGATGGCGGATTTTGATATGTTCGCCCGTTTTGCCCGTAGCGTAGCCAAAGCCGTCGCTTCCGATAACCGTTCCCGCGTGAATGCGGACGCGATCGCCGATTTTCGTTCGGTTGTAGATTACGACGTTTGGAAAAAGCGTTACGTTATCGCCGATCGTTACGTCGTCGCCGATCGATACGCCCGCCATAATCAAGCAGTTCGAGCCGATTTTCGTATCTTTTCCAATCCGCGCTAGATCGCTAATATCGCAACCTCTGCCAATTTGCGCTTTTTTGCCGTCGGTTTTGACAAGCGGCTGAGCGAAAAAAGCCGTAGCTTTCGCAAAGGCCAAACGCGGATCCGCGCAAACGATAGCAACCGAGCTTTTCGGCGCGATCGCCTTGTATTCGGCGCGTAGAAAAACGACCGCGGCGTTAGTTTGCGACAGGTCTTTTAGGTATTTGTCGGAGGTTAAGAAAACCGCGTCCTCTTTGCCCGCTAGATCGGGCGTATTTATGCGTTTGATCTCGCGATCTTCGGCTTCTAAAGTCAAACCCAACGCTTGCGCTAATCGAGAGAGTTCCATTTTTTTCCTTTTATTTAGCGTTCCATAGCCACTACGCCGCTTCGGACAACCTCTTTCGGGTTGTATTTTCTAACGGCTTTCAAGAAGTTAGTAACGCGGTTTGGTTCGTCGGCGACCATAGCCACGATAAAATCGTCGCCCACGTTTGCGATCTTACCATTATATGCGCGACAGAGCGCGTCAATATCGCTAAGAGATTCGGCGATCGGAAATTTCGCCAACGCCATCTCTTTTTCGATCGTCTTTTCCGCCTCGTGATCAATGACCTTCAAAACGGGGATTAACTTATGCAGTTGCTTAACGATCTGCTCTAAAACCCTAGCGCTTCCAATCGTAACGATACTGATATGCGAATATTCGCTGTTTGGTATCGGCGCGACGGTTAAACTTTCGATATTGTAGCCGCGTCCGGCAAACAATCCGCTAATTCGCGATAAAACGCCGTGTTCGTTCAAAACGACGACGGAGATTACCCTTCTTTCGGTTTGCATCGGGTTACTCCTTATAATCCAAAATCATATTGTAAAGAGCGCCGCCGGTCGGAACGATTGGCAACACGCTTTCGTTGCGGTCGATCGCAACGTCTAAAACCGCCGGTTTTTTGCTATCGATTGCCGCCTTTAAGGCGGACAAAAACTCCTCTTTTTTCGTAACTCGCGCTCCAAAAGCGCCAAACGCCTCCGCGAGTTTGACGAAATCGGGTTGCGCGCTAAGATCAACGTGCGAAAGGCGGTTTTCATAAAAGAAAGTCTGCCACTGGCGCACCATACCTAGATAGTTGTTATTTAATAGGATATTGATCGGCGCGATACGGTTTGCCGAAGCGGTGATCAGCTCTTGAACGTTCATCAAAAACGATCCGTCGCCCGTGAAATTGATCACGACCTTATCTGGATTGGCTTTTTTCGCTCCGATCGCCGCCGGAAATCCGTATCCCATCGTGCCAAGCCCGCCGCTTGTGATCCATTTGAACGCGCCGTCAAACGGATAAAACTGCGCCGCCCACATCTGATGTTGCCCAACGTCCGTCGTAATAATCGCGCCCGAACCCAAAAGTTTGCCGACTTCCTGCACAACCCATTGCGGCTTGATCGCCTCGCTTTCGTTATCGTATCGTAGCGGGTGAATCGCGTTGTAATTCGCAAGCCGCGATCGCCACTCGTTTAAGCGATCTTTGTCGAAGCCGCTCGCGATCTGCGCGTTGAGATCGTCCAAAACAACCTTCAGATCGCCCACGATCGGATAGTCCGCGTTAACGATCTTGCCTATGCTAGAGGGATCGACGTCGATATGAATAATTTTGGCGTGTTTGGCAAACTCGCTAAGCCGCCCCGTAACGCGATCGTCGAACCTTGCTCCAAGCGCGATTAGCAGATCGGATTCGCTCATAGCCATATTCGCCGCGTAAGAGCCGTGCATACCGACCATACCCAAAAGGTTGGCGTGGTTATGCGGCAGAGTTCCTCGCGCCATAAGCGTTTCGACAAGCGGGATACCCGTTAGCTCGACGAGTTTGCGCGTCTGCGCGATCGCGTTGGAAAGCATAACGCCGCCGCCCGCGTAAAGAACGGGTTGCCTCGCCTCTCTGATCGCCTGCGCCGCTTTCTGAATTTGGCGCGGGTTGCCTTTTGTCGTAGGCTTATAGGTTTTCATAGATATTTCGTTCGGGTAGTTAAACGCGCCGACTTCAGCGGTTATGTCCTTTGGAATATCGATATGAACGGGACCAGGTCTGCCGCTTCTAGCGATGTAAAAAGCCTCTTTTAATATGCGGGGCAACTCTTCTATGCTTTTAACCAAAAAGTTATGTTTTGTGCAAGGTCTGCTTATCCCCACCGCGTCGATCTCCTGAAAAGCGTCCGTTCCGATTAAACCCGCCGAAACCTGTCCGCTAACGACGACGATCGGAATAGAGTCGGCGTGCGCCGTCGCGATGCCCGTTACCGTGTTTGTAAAGCCAGGCCCGCTCGTTACGATCGCCGCGCCGACTTTGCCGCTTGCGCGCGCGTAACCGTCCGCCGCGTGAATGGCGGCTTGCTCGTGGCGAGTCAAAATATGCTCGAAATATTTTTGCTTATATAACTCGTCGTAGATATTTAACGCCGCGCCGCCGGGATAGCCGAAAACCACTTCGACCCCTTCGGCGCGAAACGCCTCTACAACCATTTGCGATCCGTTTAATTCCATACATTATCCTTAGAATAAAAACTGCGGATTATATCCCAAGCCCCCTTGCCGCCCTCTTTTGTTCGCCGAAAGAAGCGAAAACGACGTAAATTAAGCCTGCTATAATGGCGATATAAAACCGTCGGCAAGGCAAAAAATGAACAAAGAGAGATTGAAGCATATATGGCAAACTCCAATATATCTTCCGTATATTCATAACGATTTGACCGATGAAATGGTCAAAAACGCGGAGCAAAAGATTGGGCATAAACTGCCAGAAGAGTATCTAAATCTGCTTAAAGCCCAAAACGGCGGATATATTAGATACGAGCTCGAAGATAAAGAGCATTCTAAGATATACGGCATAGGCGATCATTATCCAAGCGTAACTATCAATCAGTTAGAAGAGGATACCGAAGCCGAACCTAGCTTTGAGATAAAAGGCTTGACGCCGTTTGATGACGGCGAACATACCTATCTTTGTTTTGATTACAGAAAAAACGGCGCGGAACCAACCATCGCATATATAGACGTCGAGTGCGACGAAGAAGAGACGATAGCTAATAATTTTAAGGAATATCTATCGCTTCTTACGCCAGCAACCAGACATAAGTTTGTAATACAAACAGAAATTGGCATAGAAAAAACTATAAAAGAATTAGGCGATATATTGCAAATAAAATTTGAGGAAAAAGCCGACGATTATTTTCTGTATGGCTATCCTATGTATTACGCGCAATACTCGCAAAAATACAATATATTCATACATCCGAACAA
>JAISRI010000201.1 GCA_031273735.1 Helicobacteraceae bacterium | reverse complement strand
TAATTTTTGAGCTATCAAGGTTTTACCAACATATCCCGCGCCGCCAATTAGAATAACCATATTATTTCCTACAATTTTATAAACTAATATTTTATTCTATCATTTTTATCAATATATTTCCCAAACATTTTTTTTGGGGAGGGAAGTATCTAGAGCAAACGCTCTAGCTGTATATGGCGTTTTAGTTGGCATATAAGGGCTTTACGAGGCAAAGACCGGATTGGGCAAATTAAGTGGGGCGAGGCGCGTAAAGGAGCGTAGCGACTGACCTAAGAGATATGATAATTTTAATAATACTATAGAAAATATATGTTTCTATATTATTTTGAATTATGTTTTTAATACATTAATTTTCTAATATATTTTTCATTCATATTGTTACAAGATATTTATATATTATTACAACAAATTCAATTTTTTACCTCCATTACAAAATCGCCTTCCCGCCCTCAATGGCGGGAAGACGTGGGATCATGTTTCTTTTTATCGATACACTAAATTGCAAGACCTGTTGCATAGCAACTATCTCCGCTTTACAAATATGGGGTAAGTCATCTTTGCGTTGTCGCTACGCTTCCCTTTACTTTTCTACTTCTTCGATATAGACATTTACCGTAGATGAAAGTTTTTTTGCATTCATGCTATACGTATGCCCCGCTTTAAATTCCTCTTTATAAGTAACAGAAATATTATCTGCGTAATAATCATACATACGATTAAAGTTTCTGTAATTTACAGTAAAAGTATGACGCCCGGGCGGAATTTTGATAACTGCGCTTGCCATGTCTTCTCCTTTGCCAAAAAATCCCGCGTTCCAATCTACGGTATTACCGTTAAATTCGGTTACAAAAATTGTGCCGTTTATTATTAATGTACTCTGCCGTTCCGGCGGTAGTGAAGGGTCGTAGGGTTTTAAATTGGTTACGCAACCGGCCAAGACGCAAAGCAAAGCGGCGATAACTGCGCCAAACAATACGGTATTCCTTTTCATAACAGCCTCTCCCATTTCATTTCCATGTTTCAAACATTATAAAATTATATCCGTTTTGGAAAATTTGTGCAAGGGATTGTACAAGTCCATAACCTTTGGCGGTCGGATTGGTTTTGAACTAAGTATTCTACAGGAGTTTTCAAACCTAAGCCGCGATGCAGGATTTTTGTGTTGTAATCAATCAGCCAAACGAGGTCGCCAAAAACGGCTTTTGCGTTTTTGGGGCTAGGTCGGCGATACGCCTATTAAACCCCTCTAGGTCTGTAAAGAGCAGTTCCTCGTAGTAATCGCCAATATCTGCAAAAAGCAAATCTTCGTAGTAATCGACAAAGCTTTCTTGTATCGTCCCATTAAATCTTTCATTACGAGCGTTCGTCTTAGGCGATCTAGGATAAGTCCAATAATGCGTTAGGTTGCGTCCTTTAAGAAGATCGTCAAACTCTTTCTTGAACTCAGAACCCTTATAGGAGGGTATGGCGACATTCTTTGTTTCTTTTGCGTCGATCGAATCTTGCGCCCCTTCGTCTAATCCCGTAATAAGAGCTTCTAATACATAGGTTTCAGAGAATTTAAGTATCTTTGATCGCTCTTTTGCGGTTTTAATTGTCAGTAAGCATACAGATCGCTTATTCGCTCAAATCCTTTATGTCCCTTAAATCCTCTAACTTCGCCCATAGATAATCCGTTTGCATTGGTTTCCCTTGGCGGCTGGTAGCCTATTAGCCTTATCTAACCTAGAGCTAAACTGCCAAAGGTATCTGGGGCTTGTACACCAATTTTGTGGTAAATGTCGCATAACGTTCCGTATGTTGACGATGTTTTGTCAGCCCGCCCATAAAGCAAACCGCGGTGTTACGGCGAACCAAAACATGACGGAGGTTCTGCGTGGGAATGGAGCGTAGCAAAGACCAAAGCAAAACCGTAGCTTGCACCGCCAACGGCAGAGAAACGTAAACGTCTCTGTTATGCGCCGTTTGCCCGTACCTCATTATTTATTTTTTATTTCATCTATATTTTCTAGCTTATTGCATTGACTTATTACTATTGATTTTAATTTTTTAAGATGATCGATATTGGGAAAGTTACTTAATTTTGATAGATACGTTAATTCCAATTTTTCTAAATTATTCAATCCTTTTATAAAATCTATATTTTCCAACGTTCTATTTGTCTTTATACCTAACTTTTTTATAGTTTTAATTTCGGATAAATAACTCCAATCTTTTACTTTTGATCCATAATTCCAAAAATCTTCTATACCGATTCCTTCCAAAAAGTTAAAATTGGTTATTCTTACGGAAATCAAATATAATCTTTTCAGTTTCTTTAATTGACTTATTGTTTTTTCTACGTTTTTTGGCTCTCCTTCAAACGCTAATTCTTCAAGAGTGTCTTTGAATTGTTCAATAATTGCTAAATCGCGTTTTTTATCCAATTTATTTTCAAAATATAATCCTTTTATATTATAATTTTTTATTAATTTTATATTTTCGCCCGTAAAATCAAGCCTGAATTTTTCAACATTAGTTAAATATTTTAACCACGGCGTTTTTATCCGTCGGAAATATATTTCGGGATGGTTTTTGAAAAAGCTATTCATTATTTTTATATCATTATTATTAGGTTCAAATAAATATGAAAATTGTATGTATTCTTTATTTTCTAAACCAATATTTTCAATAATTTTTAGCGCGTCATTATTAATATGCGAGCTTATTTCTATGAAATGAAATTCTGACAATATTTTGTTCATTTATTTCCTTCTTTTATACAGTATACTTGATTTCAAATAAATTGTCAATCAATTTTAGGGCAAATGCCGTATAGCGTTCTAGCTGTATGCGACGTTTTAGCGGCTTGAATAAAAGCTTTGCAAAGCGAAGACCAAGCCCGAGACAAAATGTGGCGGAGGTTTTGCGCGGAAATGAAGCAGAGCGGAGACTAAAGCAAGACCATAACCCCAACCGCTCACGGCGGCGAAGCGTAATCATTCCTGTTATGCGCCGTTTGTCCGTACCCCATTATTTTTTATACCATTATTATTTATTATATTTTCTGCACCAATACCATTCCAAAACATTTTTTACCATTTTCATACGGAAAGTATTGTGCATCCTGAATAATTTTATATCCCTTTTCCAATAAACCGTTTAATATTGTCCGAACGGATACCGCAAATGGTTTTTTTATAGTCATACCCTCGCTTTGATGGTGTTAGAGGATACCTAAAGCAAGATTGAACCTAATATAATTTCAAAAAATCTTAGGCAAAATCGTGCATAAAGCGCTATTCCCCTGTAATAACAGCTCTAAATGCGACGTGAGTATCATCATGCTCTGATAAATTTATTGCTTTATCAATATAATCTAATGCTTTCTTATGATCATGCAGACCAAAATACGATTCTGAGAGCATTCGATATATTTTTATAAGCTTTCCATCGTAAATATGCGGTGTTTTTACAATATAATTCTCAAGATTATTAATAATAGAATTATATAATTTATTTCGCTCATTTATATTTTGTTTATTACGATTATTTTTTATTGCTCTTCTCAACTGTCTAACTTGTTCATATTCTGCATAAGCAATGGAATAAATCATCTCAAATTTATTTTTTTCTAGAGTTGATGCGCTACTAGCTTCTTTATAGTTTAAAACCGCTATTCGATAGTTTCTATTTTTCAAATTATAATCACCCATCTTCTTTTGATAAATATAATTATTAGATAATTCATATGCTTTTTTTAAACAATTGATAGCACTTGAATAATCTGATTTATATTGTGCAAAAAATTGAGAATAGATATACCAAACATATGTTTCTTTATCATAGTCCTTTATTGCCTTTTTAAACATTATTTCCGCTTGCTCAAATTCTCCATAACTAGCATTTTGCATAGCTTTATCTACTATCTTTCTAGGAATTAATGAGCCTCTATCGATTATCTTTTCTTCAATAGGCATTAAATCATAATTCTCAACATTTTTTAATTCATAAAATTCATTTAATCTTTTTTTTATTTCTTCTGCCCTCTCATTATCCTTATTTGAAATGAGAATATAGTTTTTAATTAAAGGGAGAATATTATACTGTGCGGTGTTTTCTAAATAATCTATTTTTATAATTGACAATGATGCTAAATCCTTTACAATCTCTAGTATAGACAAACTTAATAAATCTGATATTATATAAGACAATGCATCATGATCTAGGACATCTGATGCCAGACAAATTGTTAAAAGAACTGTTTTTTGATCGATATTTAAAAGAATTAATTGCTGTTCAAAACAGAATTTTGATATATTATCTGTATTATTTTCAATCTCTTTTCTAATAATATTAATATTCTTACCTAACTTGATTTGCCCCAAAATACTTCTAATAACTATTGGAAGACCAGAAGATAAATTATAAACCTCCTTTTTTATTCCTTTAACATAATTATCAGCAATTTCTATATCATTCGAATATTGTTCTATTAAAATTAGAGAATCTTCTTCGGATAAATTGTCAACCCTGATAGTTTGAGGAACACTTTGAGGATATTCTCTGCTTGTTAGTAATATTTTTGATGGACTTGGTAATTCATTGTTAATAAACTCCCAAATTTCAGCAAAATTACCCGGTTTAATTGTTTCAAGATTATCAAGCACCAATAATATTTTTGTCAAAGATAATAATTCTATTGCTATTTTCTTTTTCTTCATATATTCAAATTGTAAATATTCGTTAAATCCTAGTACTATTAATATAGTATCTATTAATTGCTCTAAATGGTCAAATGCTTGTTCAATACTTATTATTTTTCCATCTTTGAAAATTGTGCTTTTTGCTGAAACCCATATTATATACTCATAATTATTATTATTTTCTTTTATAATCCTATTACAACATTCTATAGCAATGGCAGATTTACCAACACCTCCAATGCCATCTAATGCAGAAATAAAATGCCTTGGATGATCTAATGCAATATTTAATTTTTCAATTTCATTTTTCCTTCCAATAAATATTGCATAATCTTTCTCCGGTAAATTATGAATAACATTATTGTCTTGTTTTACTTGAATGTTCAATGGTTTTCTTTTAATTGAATCGAGATCAAAACCAAATAATTCAGATTGATCAAGAACATCCGATTTAATATAAATTTCTTTATTTTGACTGTTGGTAAAAAATACTTTTTTACTATTTGCGTCAAATCTATTATAAAAGAGGATATTTCCATCTCGGCATATAATAAGAGGCCATGTTTCAATCTGCTTATTATTTATTGGATAGTAAAGTCTTTCAGCGATCAAATTTGATGTATCCAGCTCAACTTCTTCATTGTTGTAGAAAGATAGTTCCATCTTTAACAAATTATCTGTGCGTTGGATTATTTCGTCAATAACTTTTTCCAAAACAGGATTAAGCTTTGTCGCTAAATCTTCCGTAATAATCCCATGTGAAATAAATCGATTCTTTAATGTTATTATTCTTTGAAATGTATCGGAAATGCTATTTTTCATCACTTGATTTTCATTTAAATTTAATGCAATTTTATATTGGATAATAAACGACCTGTTTGATTCGTCGTTGATTTTCATTTGCAGATATTTTCTTGGATCATTATCATTATCAAATTTTGACGATAGCAGTATTTCCAAAAAACTAAACCATGCGCCTTCGGTAGGTCGTTGGAAATTTTCACAAATATATTTTTCTACTCGTGGATTTTTTATTTCGGTATACCTAAAGAAACAGTAAATAATAGTGGTATATGTTTTTAACAAGGATAATGAAAAGTTGATGATTTTATGGAATCTATGGAAAGGATTAGGTGTCCTTTTATAATTTGCATAGCCAAGTTGTAAAAAATCTGGTAACATAAACTTCCCAATAACTAAGATAGTCATATAAATTTAGGGTCGAGACTAGATCGCAACAGATCCTTCCTAAACTCTTGTAATGGTAGCATACACAAACTTTAAAATACGGATAACCCCGTTTTTGTAGCGAAAATTTCCAACGCCGCGCTTGCCGCGAGCGAAACGCCGTCTTTATTCAAGGCGGGCGACCACGCCGCGATCGCCATTTTGCCCGGCACAAGCGCCGCGATCGCGCCGCTGACGCAGCTTTTACCCGGCAATCCCACGCGAAATGCGAAATCCCCAGAAACGTCGTAGTGTCCGCAGGTAAGCAAGATCGAGTTGATTCGTTTTACCTGCGAAGCGCTGATCACATACTCTTGGCTGATCGGGCATACCCCTTTATTGGCTAAAAAAAGTAGCGATCGCGCTAGATCGACGCAAGAAGCCTCCATAGCGCACTGATAAAAGTAGAGCATAGAAACGGTTTGCGGGTGATTTTCAAGATTCTTAAAACTCGCGATCAGATACGCTAGCGCCTTTGTGCGCCGTCCGTGTTCGCTTTCAAGCTGCGCGATCTCCTCGTTGAAATCAATCGACGTATTGCCGCTTCTAACGCGAAAAAACTCCAAAAGGGACGCTTTTGTTTCTTTGCCCTTTTCGGTCAAAATAACGTCGGTCGTAACGATCGCGCCCGCGTTGCTTAACGGGTTTCTTGGAATCCCCGCGCTAAGCTCCAGCGCTAAAAGCGAATTAAACTCGCTTCCGGCGTTTTCTCGATCGACTCTGCGCCACAGATCGGAGTCTAAAATCTTAAAAGCCTGCGTTAAAGCGAAAACCTTCGAGATACTTTGAATAGAAAAAAGTTCGTCGCAGTCGCCCACGCTAAAAACGTCGCCATGAACGGTCGCGATCGCCATAGCGAACTTTGTAGGATCGGCGATAGCCAAAGCGGGAATGTAGTTCGCCACGCTTCCTTTGCCAAGTAGGTTTCTTACCTCGCTCGCCACTTCGTTTAGGGTCGTTTGTAGATTCATAAAGCCGCTTTCTCGACGATGTATTGCGGATCGAGCGCATAATCGTCAAATCTTGTCAGATCGTTGGTTTCGATCAGACGACGCAATTTTTTTACATATTCGTCGCGCTGTTCGGAGTATCGTTCTAGGTATCCTACCAAAACTACGGGATCGGCGGGCGACGAGCGCGTTTCGCGGAAATCCTCGAAGGCGACGCCGATCGCCAAGACCAAAAAATAATCTTCGATCGAATCGTATATAGACTTGTAGCGGCGAACGAATACCTTTCGCCCGTTTCTGCGCGTAACGGCTAGATAACGCGGCTCGTCGGTTTTAAACGACCACACGCCAAAAAGGTTGTTCGTTTCGGAAAACACGTTTGAAACGCCCCACGCGCTTTCAAGCGCGGCTTGCGCGATAGCGACGCTGTTTGGATGGGTTTGCAGTTTCAAAAGCAGATCGTCTAAATCTTTGGCGCGGTAGGCTTCAAGCAATCCGTTCATAAAACGCCGTTCGGCGCGGTTTGGATAAAACTTTTGCGAAATGGCTATCGCCAGCTCGCGCTCTTGCGCGCGCCGATGTTTGACGATCAAAATAGACGGCAAAATTATCTCTATAAAGCGATCTTTGCGCTCCGACGAGTTCAGATCGGCTAATTTTGGCGCGTTAAGATAGACGACGGGCTTGACAAGTTTCTCGTTGAAGCGCTCCAAATCGCTTGGCGAGGCTACTTTGCGCTCCTCGATCAGTAGAACGTTCTTTCTAGGCGCGACAAGATCGCTAAACCAATACAAATATGCCGGCGCGATTAGAAAAGCGGAGGCGATCGCCACAAGCGCCAGCACAACCACGCTCAGTTTTGAAGCGCGCTTGATCCGACGCTGTTTAGAGGCGACTATCCCAAAAATAGACATCTTAATTTCGCTTGCGACAAGGTCATTTAGTATCCCGTTTGAGTAAAAATACGAACCGATCGCGCGGTTCAAACGATAAATTTTAGCAAAAAAAGCGGCGCAAAAACCAGCTTTAAGAAAATCGTCATTACAATCCTAGCGTCCATATCTCAAATTCAAGGATAATCACTATGGCAGGTAACACCTTGTCCAAGCCAGATTTCATTGCGAAAGTCGCCGAATCTGCGAAGCTTAGCAAAGCGGACGCGGAAAAAGCGGTCAATGCGACGCTCGATACGATCGTAGCGACGCTGAATAAGGGCGATTCCGTCCAATTCGTCGGTTTTGGCGCGTTTGAAGTGCGTACTCGCGCGGCTCGCAAGGGCATCAACCCAAAGACCAAGAAGCCCCTGAACATCGCCGCTAAAAAAGCGGTCGCATTCAAAGCGGGCAAAAAGCTAAAAGACGCGGTCGCTTAAACCGCGTTTCCGCGTTTTTAACGCGGATAACGTTCGCCCTTTCGCGTTTTACAAAGCGCGGAAGGCGCGATAAAGGCAAATCGTTAAACTGCCTTTGCTTCTTTTGCCTTTCTTATCTTCTTTGCCTTTTGTCCCGCTTCTTGACGCGGCAACAGCGTCGATTCCTAGTTATTTCAACAAATAGCGCCATCGAATAGACGCGGGTTTTTTGCGAATAAGGCTGTTTAAGCCACACTAACAGATGCGCTTTACGCTTTTGATCTTTTTGTGGTTTGTTTCGACGGCGGCGATCGATAACGCGAGTTACGCGGGCGGCGTCGCAATCGTCCCGTTGTATGGCGTTTCCAGCGAACAGCCGCCGATCGCCTTTATGGAGGATCGGCGCATTCGCGTAGAAGTGCTACCAAGCGGCGAATGGGCGGCGATCGTTGGTATTGCTCTTGGCGCAAAGCCAAAAGAGACGAAATATATCGGCTATCATACAATCGAGGGAAAAACGGCGATTACCTCCTTTAGAATCGGCGAAAAAAGCTATCCAACGCAAAGACTGACGATCGACGCGAGAATGGAAGCGCTGGACGAGAAAACCATAGCGCGGGTAGTAAAGGAGCGGCAGATCGTAAAAGAGGCGATCGCCAAGTTTTCGGAGGATTTTCGCGGCGATTTACAGATGAGCCTGCCGCTAGTCGCGCCGATTAGCTCGCGATTTGGTTTAAGGCGGATCATCAACAAAACGCCGCGCAACCCGCACGGAGGAACCGACCTCGCCGCGCCCAAAAATACGCCGATCAAAGCGCCTTCTAGCGGCTACGTCGCGCTTTTTGGGGAGCATTTTTATTGCGGACGATTTGTTTTGCTTAATCACGCAGAGGGATTATTTACCCTCTATTGCCACCTTGAAAAGCATAACGTTTCGGACGGAAAACGGGTTAAAGCGGGCGACGTTATAGGCTACGTCGGCGCTACGGGACGCGTAACGGGCGCGCATCTGCATTGGAGCGCAGCGCTTAACGGGGCGTGGTTTGATCCTCTTTTGCTCGTCGATAGCGAAGATTTAGCCAAATTAACGCCGCGATCGCCAACGCCGCAAAAACGATAGCTTCGATCGCAAACTTAAGCAGAAAAGTCTTGATCATTATCGGACGACCAATATATCGATCGCGCTACGCTTTAGGAGCGATTCGGTCGAATCGCCGATCGCGTCGCTTAAAAGCGTCCCAATTTCTCCCGCGCCGACGACTATCAGATCGCTTTTTTCGCTTAGAGCGATATTGGCGATCGAGTCGCTTGGCGACGCGCTTGCTCTAGAGATCGCTCGTATTTCGTTTTTTGTCGGCGGCAGGGCGTTTTTGAACTCCTCTAGCTTCGCGGTCGCCTCGCGTTTCATCGTATCCAACATCGCGCTTATCCCATCTGTAACGACGTTATGCGCGGCTATTACGTCGCTTGGCGCAAAGTAGGCATTAAAGAGCAAAAACTCCGCGTCGGGGAAAGTTTCCAGCGCAAAAAGAGCCGCGTTAAGGGAGCTTTGTTGAAAGTCCGTAGCGATCAATATGCGCGAATACGGCGCGACGTCGTCGTTTTTGATCGCCAAAATAGGAGAATCTGAACGATCGATAATACATTTTGTCGTATCGCTCAAAAAAAATGCGGCTATCCCGCTTACGCCGCGATCGTCAAGCGCTATTAGACCGGCGGCGTTTTCTTTTGCCGCTCGCGCCAACAGATCGCATAGCGGCTCGTCTTGAACGATTACCTCGCCCTCTACGTCGAGCGATTTTAGCGTTTCGATCAAGGCTAATTTGCGCTCGTCGATCGTCGGACGCTCCTCTTTAGAAGTAAAAATCCGTTCAAAAAAGCTCTCTTCGTTTGCGGCGCTTACAAGAATCAGCTTCGCTTTCGCGCTTTTTGCTATAGCGGCGGCTTTACGCGCGACAACGTCGCTTTGGGGCGAAAGATCGCGCTCCACGACAATAGATTTCACTCGGTCTCCTTTTTGTGAAATTATATCTAAGCGTCGCGTTTTTCGTTGGCTTAAGCAATATTTCTGTATTGTGCGTTAGTTTTTGCGACAAGGGGAGATAGATTTGAGATAAGTTTTGTTTGTTAGCGCTTTGCGCATCGACCCTCGTTATTGTCGCCAATGGCTTTTTTTCGGGTTAAAAACCCGCTTGTAATTTGAAGGATTCTTATGAAACAGCTCTATGTGGGCAACCTACCTTATAACGCTACGGAAGAACAAGTGCGTTCAGTTTTCGCGGCATACGGCGCCGTAAATGCGGTCAGAATGATGACGGATCGGGAAACGGGACGTTTTCGCGGTTTTGGCTTTGTGGTTATGGAAGACGACGACGCTTTGAAAGCGGTCGAAAATCTTAACGGCAAAGATTTTGGCGGACGCAATTTGCGCGTCAATGAAGCGCGAGAACGCGACGAACGTCCTCCGCGTCGCGAACAACGAAGCTGGTAAAACTAACTTCGGCAAGCCGCTTTTAATAGCGGCGCGATCGGCGAGGCTTTTAGCTTCGCTTGATCGCGTTTTTCGTTCGCGCTCTTCCCACGACAATCGCCCACGCGGCGACCAAACCCACAAACAAAATAAGCCCCACGATTTTGAAAACTCTGAACCACTCGCCGTTAAACGCGCTTACGATCAGCGATAAAATTAGAAAAACGCCCGCGATTAACGCCACGAGAAGAATTAAGCTAACCTTAAACAAAGCGGCGCGATGTAAAAATTCGCGGAACGTCATTAACGCTCTTTCTCTATGCAGTTTTCAAAAATATATTTGTGATCTTGCGGTAGAGCTTCAAAGATCGCTAAAGCTAAATCGCGTATCTCCCATAGCGCCGATTTACTCGTTCTTAGCGTTAAAAAGTTTTGCAAACTTCTAGCGTTTATGCTCCAAGTTAATTCGGTTTTGTAGCTTTCGGGCAAAGCGTATTTTGCCAGATCGTTTGATATGCCTTTGGCAAGAAGCGCGCGCAAGTTTTCAAGCGCCGATAAACTTGCGTTATCGACCTCTTGCGATCGCGCGGTTACAAGATATTTTTGCGCCCGATCGTCAAAGGCTTCAAAAGCGCTTTCGCCTTTTAACTCTTTAAGCGTGTAGCGCGTGCTTTTAACCGATAACGAAGCTATGCGATGGCGCGATAGCTCCTGCAAACAAGCGCGGCTAATCCCTTGAATATAAAAGGTATAAAAGAGGTGTTCTAACGTACTTGAATGCTTATTTTTATTACCCACGCGATCGATAAGATCTTTATCGATCTCGCCGCCGTTATCCGATCGGCTATGACTCTGCCAGCAGGTTCGTATAGCGCGAGCGCATATCGCTAATTCGGTATGTTGAAGCAACGTTATTTGCATATATATCCTTGTTTGAAAACCAAATAAGCGATCATAATCGAACGATCTTTTATTTGCAAAACTCTTCCATATCTTCTAAGAAGCAACGGCGTTCGTATGTTAGACAAGCCATACCCCCTTTTTCAAGCGCGGTTTTTACGCCTTTTGAATCTACGCGATAAGCGTCGATAGCGAGATTTTCTTTATATACCGCTTCGATCGTGGCTCCGCCTTTGCAGTAGTATTTAGTAGCCCCTTCGTATTTGCCGTTTTTCCACAAGGCTTCTATGCGCTCGATTTTTCTATTTTTATGATAATGCGTCGTTACGCCGTCTAAAGCGCCGTTCTTATATACGCTTTCATAGTCTAGACTTCCGTCTTCATTATAACCTTTTGCGCCGCCCTCTTTCAAGCCGTTTATAAATACGGTTTCCTCCTTAAGTTTTCCGCTTTCCCAATATATTTTAAGAGTTCCCTCTTTTTTGCCGTTTTTATATGGTAGCGTCGAAGCTAATTTTCCATTTTTGTAATAGGAGTTTATAACGCCCGTAATAGGTTTACCCTCTTTATCGCCGTAAAAGCCCTCCGGATTATCAACGGGGTCTGCGTAGTAAAACGCGTCTTTATCGATCGTGTATTCCGTTTGCGCGTAGGCGATTGCGCATAATAACGCCAAATAAATTAAAATCTTATGCAAACGCGCTCCTTTTAAACGCTTATGATAGTCGCTCAAAACTGATACGAAGCAAAATCATAGCGTTTTATTTTGAATTACTCAAAGCCGCGATCGCTTTTGCCGCTTCAAGCGCGTCGGTATAAACGGCGCAATTATACGGCGCGAGAACCTCTGCGCTCGAATAGCCGCATAAAACGCCGATCGGCGTTATTTTTGCGTTAATAGCGGCGTTAATATCGATCGGAGTATCGCCGATCATAAAGGCGTTTTCTCTGGGGCTACCCAAACGATTAAGAGCGAACAAGATCGGTTCGGCGTTTGGCTTTGGATTTTTAGCGTCTTCAAAGCCAATAACTTCGTCTATATAACTTTTTACGCCCAAATGCGTCAAAATCTTTTTAGAAAAAACCGCGCTTTTTGTCGTAACCACGCCGATTTTCGCGATCGGTTTAAGCGTTTTTAGCGCTTCCTCTACGTTGGGCAATAGAAACGTTTTTTGCAAGCATACGTCTCCGTAGCGCTCTTTGTAGCGATCGATATAGCTTTGCTTCTGCTCTTCCGAAACGCCTAAATCGGCGAACATCTTGGCAAGCGGACTACCAATTAGCCTAACAATCGTCTTTTCGTCGGGCTTTGGCGCGCCGAAAAAATCAAACGCGAAAGCGAAACTTTCAAGAATAGCCTCTGTCGAATCGATCAACGTGCCGTCAAGATCGAATAACGCCGTAGTAGTTTTTGCCATAATTAGCTCCAATGTTTGTGGAAGGTTACTATGAGTTTGATTAAAGAGGCTCTTGATTTTGGCGAAAAAAGGTTAAAAGATATATGCGATCGACCGCGTTTCGAGGCGCAAATATTGCTTTGCGTAGCCTGCGGACTAGATAGAATCGATCTGTTTAAAACCGACGACGCGCCTATCGATCAAGCGCTATATAACGAACTAATTACTCGGCGCGAACAAGGCGAACCTATCGAATATATTACCGGATTTGCAAGTTTTTATTCGCGCGATTTTTTATGCGAATTCGGCGTTTTAATACCGCGTCCCGAAACGGAGCTTTTGGTCGATCGAGTCGTAGAATTATCAAGAGGATTTAGCGCGCCTAAAATCGCGGAGATAGGAGTCGGTTGCGGCGCGATCTGCATAAGCCTTGCCATAGCCGTTCCAAACGCTTCGATTATAGGAAGCGATATTAACGAAAAAGCGATCGAATTAACGCGAAAAAACGCGGCGCGCTTTGGCGTTTTAGATCGCATAAATCTAATTGAAACCAATATGTTAGATCGCGTTAATGATAATATCAATATTTTGGTTTCAAACCCGCCATATATAGCCGCCGATTACCCTTTGCCAAAACCCGTATCGTTTGAACCAAAAAACGCCTTGATCGGGGGCGAAAGAGGATCGGAGATTTTAGAGGAGATCATCTCGCTTAGAAAACCGATCCTAGCCTGCGAATGCGGCTACGATCAAGAGTCGGTTTTAAGCGAGGCTTTAGCGCAAAACGGCTATAAAATGGTAGAGTTCTACAAAGATTACGCGGGATTGACGCGGGGATTTACGGCAAAAAGATGATTAAAATACGCGGTTTATGCAAACGATTTGGACAGAAAGAGGTTTTGCGCGGCGTAGATCTCGACGCTCTTCGCGGTAAAACGACGACGATTTTCGGCGTTAGCGGCGGCGGCAAAAGCACGATTATTAAACATATAGTGGGACTTTTAACGCCCGATAAAGGCGATATTGTCGTCGATGGTTTGCGCTTAGATAATCAAACGCTTTACGAGATACGGCGCAAAGTCGGTTTTTTATTTCAAAGCGGCGCGATGTTCGATAGTATGAACGTAAAACAAAACGTGGAGTTTCCGCTGATAGAACATACGAAATTAGGCGAAAGAGAGCGCGAAAAAAAGATAATAAAAGCGTTAGAGCTAGTGGGGCTAAAACCGTATGAAGTTATGCCGCTTTTTCCGCACGAGCTTTCGGGAGGAATGCGAAAACGAGCGGGGCTTGCGCGGACGATTATTTTAGATCCGCAAGCGATACTTTACGACGAACCTACAAGCGGGCTTGATCCGATCACTAGCGATCGGATCAGTCAGATGATTTTACATTTACAGGCGGAGCTTGGCGTAACCAGCGTTTTGATCAGCCACGATATAAAAGAAAGTTTTAAGTGTTCGGATTATATCGCTATGCTTTTTGAAGGAAAAATCGTCGAATACGGCGAGGCAAACGCGATTGAACAGTCGCAAAACCCGATCACTCGGCAATTTATCGACGGCAGTTCTAACGGTCCCGTTAAGTTCGCCGCAGATTAGCGCTTCAGATCGTATTTTGTTAGCCCTTACATAACGTTTTTGCGTCCATTTTTTTGGCGGTTAAAGCCCCGCCGCGAAAGCGGAGCTTAGATCGAAATCGATCGGGGGGTTTAGATTTAGGGATAGGCTTGCGTAGCCTAATCCGATCGCTTAAAGAGGGGGACGGATTGATAGATTGATCGTTACGTCGTCGCCAAGCTGAACGTTGGTCGTAAACGAATCGCCAATATCAAAGTCGCTTCGTTTAATCTTTCCCGTAATTAGATAATTATCGCCCGTTTTACCGCTTTCTATATCGCGCTTTACGTTTAACGTTACGGGCTTGGTTATGCCGTGAATCGTTAGATTGCCCGCGATCGTATTCGCGCTTGCCAAGGTCGAAGCGAAAGTAATTTTAGGAAACTTTGGCTCGTCAAAAAAATCCTCGTTTCTTAAATGATCGTCGCGCTTGGTATTATCGGTGCTGATCGAAACGACGTCTACCGTTCCCTTGAGCGCGGTAACTTTACCGCCGTCAATCGATATTGTTCCGTCAAACTTGTCGAATCTGCCTTCGACAACGCCTAAAGCGCGATGGTTGATCGTAAAACCGACCTTGCCTCTGTTAGGCGCAAAGGCATAATCCGCCGCAAAAAGCGACCCCGCCAAAAGCGAGACGGCTAACAACGATTTGATAAGTTTCATCTTAACTCCTTGAAATAATGTTTCAGATAAAGGTTTTACCAAAACCTTCCTTTAAGCGGGAGGTTAAAGGCGGCGCAAGTCGATATTCGCCGCGCCGCCAAACTCAAAGCTAATGTTTTGGGCGTTCTGCTACGCGCTCGCTCTTGCGCTCTAAAGATTTTGCAAAAATCTCTCTTTGCGCAGGCGTTAAAATAGCGTGCAACTCGGCTAAAAAGTCGGCGCGATCATTGATATGCACCACCGCCTTCGCGTTCTCTTGCGATACAAACGCGGCGCGATTGAAGCTGTCGCCGCCAAAAACCGCCGCGAAGTTTTCGCCGTTTTCGATTTTCGCGCTCTTCAAAGCCTCTATCCGCGCCGTTTTTAGCGCTTTTAGCTTATCTTTTTGCTCGTCGCTTAGTTCGAGAGCTTTGAACGCTCCGTGAAAGCCGAAATCGTCTTTGCGCGAATCGTGATTAGCGAAACTTGCGGTCGCGATCGCCGCAAAAGCCGCCAAAGCAAAAAAAATCCGTTTCATTGAAACTCCTTTTCGACAAAAGTTTGCCGTTACTCGCTCGCCAAAAACCGCCGCCGCAAGCGGATCGCGGGCGAGAAGGGGGGGGAAGCTCCCGCAACCCGCAAGCGCGGCGGAAATGGTCGAATTGTTATTGTGCGTTTAAAACGTGAGCCTCTTGTGAAGGACGCCAACTAATCACAAACTTACCGCCGCCGCCCTCCGCGCTCTTTACTTCGATCGTCATTTTGGCGCGATCGCAAATCGTTTTGACGATATTTAATCCCAGCCCAAAACCGCCCTGAGCCGAATCGAGCCGCGCAAAGCGATCGAATATCTTTGCGCGATCGTTTTCGCCGACGCCGCCGCCCTCGTCCTCGATCGACAACGAACAGCCTTCCACGCGGACAATAACGCGTCCGCCTTGTCTGTTGTATTTGATCGCGTTGCTTAAAAGGTTATCCGCGATGCGCGTAAATTCGCTCTTATCGGCGATTGGCTGCGTATGTTCGCCGATAAAAACCTCCCAAACGACGTTTCTTGCCCTGCCGATCGGCTCGAAAAACTCTATGCGCTCTTTGATCAGCGCTCCTACGTCGATCGCGCTTAAAACCTTCTGCCGCCGCGCGTCTAGTAAAACGAACGCTAGATCGTCATAGACGTTTTTGATCGTTCTTGCGGCAATCTCGATCCTTGCCAGCCGTTTTTGGTCTCGCTCGCTAAGATTTTCGCGCCCAAAACCCTCCACGCTCATCAAAATCGCCGCGATCGGCGTGGTCATCTCGTGCGTAGAATCTTTAATGAAACGATCCAAAAGACTGATCGTTTCGCGCATTGGTTTCAAAAACATACGCGTTAAAATCGCCGCGATCGCCATAAAAAAGATAAACGCGCCGCCCCAAATCGCGATCATATTGGCGATAAGATTACGATACATATCGCTATAAATCTGAGCGCGAACGATTAAAAATCGCGGTTCGAAGAGCGTAGGAAGCGCGTTTATGCGGTAAATATACCGCTCGTCGGAAAAAAAGGTCTCGCCGTCGTGGTGGGTCTGCGCAAAACGCGCGTCGATCGTCGATAACTTAAACGTTCCCGCGTAGGTGCGTCCGTAACTATCGACGATAGCCCACGCGATCTCCTCGTCGGGCTGCTCGCCGCGCTTTAGCGATCTGCCTATGCTTGTCATCATAATCCGCAGTTCGCTTTGTTGCGCTTTTGCGATCTGCCGCGAATGAAAGCCGTAATAGCCCCAGCCAATAATGCCCAAAAAAAAGGCGAGCGATCCCGCGTAGAGGATCAAAAATCTGTATAGAGCCTGTTTTTCGGCGGCGATCATCTGATTCTAAAACCTATTCCGCGCAAGGTTTCCACGCAATCGTGTCCGATAATTTTGCGAAGATTTTTAAGGTGCGTGCGCAAACTCATCTCGCTAGGCTCCTCGCCAAAACTCCAAAGCCGATCCAACACGGTTTCTCTTGAAACGACCTTGCCGCGATTTTCGACGAGGAGCTTTAATAGCTCGAACTCTTTTGGCGGCAGGGAGCGTTCTCCCTGCGGCGTTTTTACCAAATTCGCGTCGATAAAAAAGATCGCGCCGCCGCCTAGATCGACGCCCTCTTGTAGGGTGTGAAAAAATCGGCGTTTTAGGAGCGTTTCCACGCGCAAAACCAGCTCTTTTAGCTCGAATGGTTTGCGCAGATAATCGTCGCAACCGACCTTGTAGCCCTTTGCTAGATCGTCGATAGAGTTTAGCGAAGTGATAAAAATCGCTGGGATTTCCACCCCCTTTTTGCGCTGTTCGCTTAGGAACTCAAAACCGTTTTGCCCCGCCATTTTCACGTCTAAAAGCGCCAGATCGCACGGATTTTCATAGAGCAGATCAGCCGCGTCCATAGCGTTGAACGCGCCGAAAACCTTATAGTTTTGATCCTCCAAATGCTCTTTGATAATCTCGTGCAGTTGCGGATCGTCCTCTAAAAGTAGCAGTTTCGCCTTTTCCATAACCCGATCCTGCCAAAATCGCCATAAACTTTGCGTGAATGTTTGCTCCGCGCCTAA
>JAISRI010000159.1 GCA_031273735.1 Helicobacteraceae bacterium | reverse complement strand
TCTTTTAATATCGCTCTGGCTATAGAAATACGCTGTTTTTGCCCGCCCGAAAGGCGCGATCCTTTTTCGCCTATGATCGTGTCGTACCCTTGCGGTAAAGTTTCAATAAAACTATCCGCGTTTGCGCGCTTTGCCGCCGCTTTTATCTCCTCTATACTTGGGGCGCTCCCCTCCCCTCTTGCATAAGCGATATTGTTGGCGATCGTATCGTCGAATAAAATAACCTCTTGGCTCGCGTATGCGATCTTATCTCTTAAACTAGCTTGGGAGTATTCGCGTATATCTACCCCGTCGATCAAAACCGCGCCTTCGCTAACCTCGAAAAAACGCGGAACGAGGCTAATAAGAGTCGTTTTTCCGCTACCGCTAGAACCCACTAACGCCACAGCCGATCCGCTTGGAATAATTAAATCGATATTACTTAAGACTTTTTGCCCGCTTTCATATTCAAAAGAGACGGCGCGAAACTCGATTTCACCCTTAATGTGGTCTAATTTTTTGCGTTTGGAATATCCACAATTTCAGGCTTTGTATCGATTACCTCATAAACGCGCTCTGCATGCACTAAAGCGGCTCTTAATTGCGTCTTAAAGTGCAATAACGATTTAAGCGGTTTATACATAGCGACCCACGCGCCCAAAAACGCTACAAAATCGCCCGCCGTGATCGAGCCGTTAGAAATCTGATAACCGCCAAAAACGATAATAATCGCCAAAATAATACCCGTTAAACTATCTGTAAGCGGCGTAATAATAGCCGTAGTTTTAACTCTGCTTCTCGATAGGTGAAAAAGCTGATTGAACATAGCGCGTAAAGCGCCCGTTTCGCGCCGTTCCATATTGTAAGATTTAATAATTTTAACGCTTTGAAGCGCTTCGGCTATTTTACTAAGCAAAGCCGCGTTAGTATTTGCGGATTTGCGCTCGATCTTATTAACTTTTTTATCGATCGTCTTCATCGCCAACGCGCCAAGCGGCACAAAGATTAAAATCACAAAAAATAAACGCCACGAAAAATACAAGATCAAAGCAAACATCGATACGCAGGTGATAATATCCTTAAACGTGTTGGTAATAAAGCTGATTGCAATCTGACTTACAGCTTGACAATCGCTAATAATTCTAGCCAATATCTGACCGCTATTATTTCTGCTAAAAAACGGTATATCAAGCGTTAATAGATGCGAAAAAACGCGATATTGGATCGCTTGGATCGTCTTTGTGCTAACATGATTTAATATCTGCGAATGAGAAAAAGAGAGCCACCCTTTCACAAAATAAACGACAAGTATCTGAACGCACAAAAACTTAAGCGTATCATATCCTGAAGTAGTAAGTCCTTTATCAAAAATAGGCTTTAGCAGATAGACCGAGTAGGATTCTAAAGCGGCGATAATAATCGTTAGAACAATCGCGCCTATTAAAGTCGTTAGATATTTCTTGGTGTGTTCGCGCCAAATACGCTTAATTATCACGCCGTCTTTATATATCTTTTCGTCGTTATTTTTCCGCATTATTCATCGCTTCGGCGCGTAATAAAACCTCTTTTGCGCCAACGTCCAATAACTTATCGGCTAAAGCGCCGCCTAACGTTGCGTAGTTAGAACGATCGCCGCGTATTTCCGCGCTTAAAACCTCTTTTGCGTTCGGTAGTCCGACGATTCCGCGAGCGTATACCGATCCGTCGTTAAATAGCTTAGCCGCAACGCCAATCGGCGCTTGGCAGCCGCCTTGAAGTTTATCGACAAAATCGCGCTCGATCGCGCTTTCGATCGTAGCGGTATCATCTATTAAAGGCTTTATCAACTCTAACGCTTCGGAGTTTGCGGCGCACTCCAAACCTAAAACGCCCTGCCCCATCGCGGGAAGCATAACCTCTATATCAAAAGAGCTAACAAATTTTACGCAATTGGTTAATCTAAGCCGATCCAAACCCGCGCGAGCAAGTATGATCGCGTCGAAAAGACCGCTTTTCAATTTATCTAAACGGCTATGAACGTTGCCTCGCAAACTTCTTATAATTAGATCGCCGCGCATAGCGAGCAGTTGCATTCGCCTGCGCAACGAAGTCGTGCCAATCAACGCGCCTTGCGGCAGAGAGTCTAAAGAGTCGTATTTTTCGCTAACAAGACAATCCCGCCTATCGGCGCGCTCCATAACGCCCGCCAAAACCAGACCGCTAGGCAGGCGCGTAGGCAAATCTTTAAGGCTGTGCACAGCCAAATGCGCTTCTCCGCGCAAAATAGCCTCCTCAAGCTCTTTTACAAACAATCCTTTGCCGCCGATTTTGGATAGCGGCGTATCTAAAATAATATCGCCTTGCGTTTTGAAAATCTTAATATCGACCTCAAGATCGCTATGCGCGGTTTTAAGGCGTTCTGCGACATAGTTTGCCTGCCATAGCGCTAACTCGCTACCGCGCGAAGCGATCGTAACTTTATTCATCAAAGCGCGTCTATTTGGCAAGCAGTTTTGCGATCTCTTGACGGTTTGAATCAAACTTGCCGTTAATAAAGAATGAAGGCGTTGAATTGATCAATAACTCCGAAGCGATTTTTTGATCGTAATTGTAATGCTTTAATATCGCTTCGGTATTAACGTCGTCTAACTTATAATCCGTCTTGTATAGCGCGTTAAAAATCTTAAGCGCTTCGAGATCGTCGCCCGATTTAGCTAGATCGCTAGCTTTTTGGGCAAAATCCGCTCCTTCATACATAGCGCGCTCCGCCGATTTATTACCCGCTAATTTGCTTGCAAGCGCGGCTTTCATAAGCGTAGGCGAAACGCTATGCGTAGGCATCGCGTAATAATAAAGCGCAATTTTATCGGGATTTTCGCTCGCCGCTTTTAATATATTCGGCATTGCGTTACGGCAAGCGGGGCATAGCGGATCGCTAAAAACGATCACTTTATTTTTAGCTTTAGCGTTTCCCGCGATCAGACGATCGGCGCTGTAATATTCGGGTTTAATATCGCCTTTAATTTCGGATTTCAGCGTGTCGCCGCTTGTTATGCGATAAATATCGGGAAGAATATAGTTTTTACCTACAAACCAGACGATCGTATCGGAAATCTCCCGCGTTTCGTTTCCCTGTTTAACGTCAAGATCCCACGTCATCGCCACAGCCGTTAAACCATCGATCTCTTTAACGGGAACGCGCTTAATAACGCGGATTGCTTTAAGCGATATATTGGGATTACTTTGCAAAGTCATACGCGCTATCTCATCTAGTTTTGCGTCGGGAACGATCTTGCTTTTATTATCGCTTTCGACCTCCATTAACTCTGGCGCGACAAAGCCTTTAGAGACATATAGCGATCCGCCTTGCGATAAAGGGATCGTCTGTCCTTTTGGCGTGAAGGTGATATTAACGTCCGCCCTCTCCCAACCGTTTGCGCCTTTAACGGCTTCGCGACTAAGAACGCGAAACTTATTAAAGGTTACGTTCGGATTACGCTCGTAGCTTCGCGCAAAAAAACCTTCCAACTCTTTGTTGGTAGCCGCAAACGCGGCGCTAGTTAATAGGGCAAGCCCTATAAGCAGAATCTTTTTCATACTCTCTCCTTTAACCAATTTGCAATCCGATCGGCGTTTATTAACTCTCTCTCGCCGCTTTTGCGATCGACTATCTCTATCCTGTTTTCCGCCGCGTTTTTACCTACGATAATCGCGTAAGGAAAACCAAGAAGTTCAAAATCGTTCATCTTAACGCCAAAACCAACGTCGCGATCGTCTAGTATTGTCTCATATCCCTCG
>JAISRI010000131.1 GCA_031273735.1 Helicobacteraceae bacterium | reverse complement strand
GCGCGGAAGGAAGCGCAAATCGCGGAGGAAAGCGGGAATCCAAACAATAAATCCAACGCATTTGTAAAACCTGCGCATTTACCCGCAAAATCTGCAACTGCGTCATTCCCGCGTAGGCGAGAATCCAAATACGGCGTAGCCGCGCGTATTTAAGACCTACGCATAATCAGTAAGATCAGCGCTTCGCGCTATTTGGATTCCCGCCTTCCTCCGCGATGAGGCGCGAAACAGCGCCGAACCCGCTCCGCAACGGAGTGGAGGAGCGTAGGCGCGTAGGACTGACGGCTTGGGGGACAGCCTGCCGCTTCGTCGCGGGAATGACCGAATGCGATGGATTTGCCTATAGATGCGTAGGTTTTACAAATGCGTAAGACTTTTGAATATATTAAGTTTTTGGTATTGGATTCCAGCCTACGCGGCGTTGCGCGATTTACCGACTTAGCGCAATCTTTCAAGCGCGTCGCAGATTCTTAAAACGCCCAAAGCGTCGCACGTTGCAAACGCCGATCGTTCGCAAGCTCTAACGCTCCTTTCGTCTAGCCGCTCTAACGCTTCGCCTATCGATTCCGTTTTGATAACCGCGCCGATCGAGCCGAGCCGCGTAAGATTTTCGCGCTGATTAGCCGCCGCGAGAGTCGTAACGCTCGCAAGCCCAAGGCAGGCGCGTTCATACGCCCCTACGCCCGCCGCGCCTACGCCTAAATCCGCCGAAGCGATCAAAAACGGCATATTCGGCGCGTCGATTTGCCAATCGATCGCAAGATTCAGATCGCTTCCCAGCTTTTGGTTTTGCGCGATAAAAGGCGCAAAGGAGCTTAAAACGACGACGATCGAGGCGCTTCTAAAGGCGCTATTCGCGATCGCTTTTAACGCCTCGCCGGTTAGATTTTTCGCGTCGATTCCGCCCATAGCGACCAATATTCCGCGCGGCGGAAAACGGCGCGGCATAGCGAGGGAGCGAAAAGAGGCAAAATCGCGCCGCAAAGGCATATAATCTACGCCGAAAAGTTTTTCGCTCTTTTTACCTACTAGCGTTTTGTAGTCCTCTATATCGCGCCCAAACGCGCCGTCTATTATCAGATCGCAATCGTGCGGGCGATCGGCAAGATCGTCCAAAACGGCAATCTTGCGGCAGTAAGGTCTCATAGCGCGTTCGTAGCGGCGATCAAGCGCGTAGGAATCGATCGCGAGCCAATCGACGATCTTAACTCCCTCCAGCGCCCTTTGGCTATCCGCGATCTCCTCTCGCAAAGAAACGCCGAGCCAAGCTAGATGCTTTGGACGCGGATTTTTTGGCGCGAAAATCTTTTTGGGGCGCGGTAGCCCGATAATCTCGAAACCCGCCGATTCTATCCACGCGCAGCCGTTCGCGTTTAGATCGCGGCAGATAAAATAGACCTTATGGGAGCGCGATCGCAACTCCAGCGCGATATTTAGCGTCCGCGCTAGATGTCCAAAGCCGATCGAATCGGAGCTATCGACGCGAATCGCTATTAACAAAACCGCGCCCTAAACATCGCTTCGGCGCGACTCCAATCGCTTTTGGTATCTATATCCTGAACGCGCTTTTTGTCGATCTCAAAACCGATCGCTCGCGAATTAAAGATCGAGAGCCCTTGCAAAAACGCGCCCGATCGCCCGAAGCAAAAGTGCGCCGCGTCGTGGTAAGCGCTTGGCAGATCCTGCGATCGAACTTGTTCGTATTCGCGCCAGATCGAAGCGATCTTGCCGTTTGAATCCATTTTAAGGGCGCGAAAGATCGGCGCTTCAAAAGAGGCGATCGACAAAACGTAATCGTTATCTTTCAGCGCGTTTTTCGCTTCGCGCAGATCGGAGGCGGTAATAAAAGGCGCGGTGGCGTAGATAAGGCACGCCGCGTCCGCGCCGCCAAGCGCCCCGATCGCGTGGGCGACGACGGGAACGACTCCCGTAAAATCGTCGCACAGCTCTTTGGGGCGCAAAAAGGGAACCTCCGCGCCAAAACGCCGCGCAACGTCCGAGATCTCTAGATCGTCCGTTGAAACGATAACGCGGTCAAAAATCTTAGCCTCCAGCGCCGCTTCGATCGAATAGGCGATAATCGGCTTGCCGCAAAAATCGCGAATATTCTTACGTTCGATTCGCTTGCTGCCGCCTCTCGCGGGGATAACGGCAATAGCTTTCATACGTACGCGCTAAACGCGGACGAATCCGCTGTGATTTACGCGCTCTTCGCTGTAATTTTTCTCGTAGGCTTCGCGGCAAACTATGCAGTATCGAGCGTGCGGTTTGACGCGCATTCGATCCAAACCGATCTTTTCTCCGCACATTTCGCAAACGCCGAAGTTTCCGCTGGAGACTTTTGAGAGGGCGTGTTCAATCTCTTTAAGCTCTTTAAGCTGTTGCTCGCCGATCGCCGCGTCGGTTTGCGCTCCAACGCTGATCGCGGCTACGTCCGCCTCGTCGTTAATCTCGGATTGCGCCGCGCTTACCGCCTCTTCGACAACTCCGTTTAGGTTGCGTTCAATCTGATCTTTTCTGGCTAAAAGAACCTTTGTTAATCTTTGAATTTCTCGTAATCTCATTAAAAACTTCCTTGTAAAGCCTCAGAAAATAAAACCGCGATTATAGCGGTCTTATTCTAAAAATTTGATTAAAAAAATGGCGCTTGTCAAAAAAGCCGCAATTTTTAATTTCAGTTATTTTTAAGTTTTTGCGCCCGTTTTAGCGCCTCAAAATATAACGCCTCGTATGTTTTTGCCGAACGCTTCCACGAGTAATCCAGCCGCATAGCGCGTTTTTGCATAGTTTTGAAGCGTTTCTTTTGGTTATACCACGTATAAACCGCCCAACCGACCGTATTAACGAGGTTTTTCGCGTTCAGTCCGTAAAACTTAAAGCCCGTTCCCTCGCTAGTTTGCTCGTCGTAATTTTGCACGCTATCCTCCAACCCGCCCACGCCATGCACAATCGGAAGCGTTCCGTAAAGCTGGCTATACATCTGATTAAGTCCGCACGGCTCGAAACGCGAAGGCATCAAAAACAAATCCGCTCCCGCCTCGATCCTATGAGATAGCGCGGAATCAAACCCTATTATACACGCAAACTTTTTTGGATACAAGCTCGTAATATCGCCGAAATAAAAGTGCGTCCAAATCTCGCCGTTTCCTAATAGAACGATCTGAATATCCATATCCAAGAGACGGTGAATCGCCTCCGCTACAACGTCGATCCCTTTTTGCTTGACAAGACGACTGACGATCGCTATTAGCGGAACGTCGCGTTTTGGCAAACCGACCTCCGCTTGCAACGCTCGTTTAATTTTAAGTTTATTATCTAAATGATCCGCGTCGTAATTAAAGGGCAAAAACTTATCGGTTTTCGGATTCCACTCGTCGGTATCCACGCCGTTTAAGATCCCCCATAGATCGTTTGCGCGAGTTCTTAGCGTCGCCTCGAGTTTATAGCCAAACTCCGGCGTTAAGATCTCTTGCGAGTATTTGGGACTAACCGCGCTAATCATCGTCGCGTGGGTTATGCCCGCCTTTAATAGATTAACCTTGTCGTTCATTTCGACTTCGCGGAAATTAAAATGTTCCCAGCCAACGTCTAGCACGTTCATAAGTCCGCCGTAAAACTCGCCTTGATACTGCATATTATGAATTGTGAGAATCGACGCGCAACGCTTAAAATGTTCGTCGTTCGCATAGATCGTGGTTAAAAATAGATTTGCCGCCGAAGTATGCCAATCGTGCGTATGCAATATACGCGGGCGAAAATCAATCGCCTTGCATAGCTGCATAGCGGCGCGAGAAAGGAAAACAAAGCGATTATCGTTGTCCATAAAACCAATGCCGTTCGCGTCGTTATAAAGAGTTTCGCGCCCGAAAAAAAGCTCGTAATCGATAAAATAGACGGGAACGTCCGAACTGGGCAAAACTCCTTCGTAAATACCGCACCACAGCTCGCCTATAATACCCATAGGAACGCCAAGCGGCGCGGGTAGTTTTTTCAGTTTTGCGCGGTCGATCGCGTAGTAGCGCGGCGTAACGATTATAACGTTATGCCCTAGCTTTTTTAGAAACTTTGGCAGAGCGCCTACTACGTCGGCAAGCCCGCCCGTTTTTGAAAACGGATAACATTCGCTCGCTACAAATAATATATCTAACTTTTGCATAATCTCCTCGCTTTCTTAGTCGCAAAATTAAGAGGGTTAATTTGCCGTAATCAACCTCCTAAATCATAGGTTTTGCCGTATATTAACTCGTATATTTTGCGGCGGCGGTTTATAATAAAAAATACAAGCGGCGCGAGCATAATTAAGATCGGATATTTTACAAGATATACGATCGGCGTTAAAAGATAGCGCGTAAGCGTTCGCAAGCCGTCGTTTTCTCTAATAAAATCCGCGATCGGCGGACTTAAACGATAGTAAGCCGCCACGAGCCGCTCGCCAAAGGGTATTTTATTTGTTAGAAGCCAATTATCGCGGAATAAACGTAGCTCCTTAACCTCCGGCGCAAGATACGATCCGTAAGCCGCCGTAGCGATAAAGCAGTAGCCGTCGTCTTCGCCCGATTTTCGAGAATCTCCCGCAATCCAATAACCGCCGTCGCCCGCCGAGTTTTGCCGAACGTCGATCAGCGCGGATAAAACGACGCTATCGCCATGCGAGCTTATCGTTAGCGTCGTTTGGTAGCCGCCCGCTTGGTTAAAAATATGCGATTTTGAAAAGGAGGGCGTAGAGACGGTTTCGGTTTCTGCGGGCGATCCGTCGCCAAAATCCCATTTGAGCGTCCAAGGCGCGCTTGCGCCCGCGATCGTCCCGCTAAAGATTACGTCAAGCGACGCGACGCCAGAGGACGGATGCGGCGACCAAGTAGCGCCCATCGCGATATGAAGCGTAACGTTTATCGTTTGCGCGGCGCTCGATCCGCTCGAATCGGTTACGGTAACGTTGATCTCTTTTGCGCCGCTTGAATTAAATGTGTGAGAGACGTTCGCGCCCGCGCTCGTAATACCGTCGCCAAAATCCCATTCGTAGCTATATGGCGAATTTCCGCCCGTCGCGCTTACGCTAAAATTAACGGTTAGCCCCGAAATAGCCGTGTCGTAACTCGCGATCGTCAGCGGCGCGGAGGCGGTAGCTTCGCCACTGACGCTCAGATTAAACTCCTGCGGGTGGAGCGCGTCCATATTTCTTATCGTGATATTTGTTTCGTATACTCCAAGCGCCGTAGGCGAAAATCTAACTTTGAACGCGCACGAACCGCCGATAGCGACGCTAGCGCCGCACGTCGAATCCGCAACGCCAAAAAGCGCCGCGTTCCCTCCGTTTGGCGCGATCGAAACGCTTAAAGCGCCCGCGCCCGCGTTGTGAAGCGTTATATCGCCGCTATAAAAATTTCCGATCGACGTAGCGCTAATAACGGTCGTTAAAGGAGCGCCGCTTAGATCGATAACGCCGTAGGGCGGCGGCGTAGCGTTTGCGCTTAAGTTAATCGAATACGACGGCGTATGAGCGACTTGCGTATCGTTAAAAGTTAAAACGCCGCTAATCGCTCCCGTATCTTGCGGATTAAAGACGATCGAAACGTTGCACTCTCCTTGCGTCGCAAGCGATCCTCCGCAATAATTATTCGCGATCGTAAAGTTCTGATCGTCGCTTAACGCAAAAGCGTCCAAAATCGCCGCGTCGGAATACATATTTTTAATCGTGATATTTTGCTCTTTGCTTAACGAAACCGCGATCGAACCGAAATTAACTTGATTAGGCGTTATTTGAAGCCCGCTTTT
>JAISRI010000094.1 GCA_031273735.1 Helicobacteraceae bacterium | reverse complement strand
TTCAAAGTCTTGTTGCGCGTAGTCGCTTAAAAGAGTTTTTACTTGCGCCGCGTCAAGCAAAGTATCTTTACCGCGATCCGCCGCTAATTTAACGACGATCGATATAAACTTTGCGTCCACTTTTTGCTTTCCGTTCTTTGTTTTGATTTTAGTCGTTTTTTGCAATTTTTTCGTCGTTCCCGTTTTCTCTCCGTCATTCTAGCGTCCTCTTGCTCATTCCCGCGACGGAGCGATGGCTGTCCCCAGCCATCGCGGGAATCCAAATATGGCATAACGCCCGCTTCGTAGCGCTACGGAAGAGCGCAAGGCGCGGAGGAAGCCGCGCGTATTTTGTATTATCATAATCCGATCGCTTACTTAAATGCCGTAAGTTTTGGTTTGGATTCCCGCTTTCCTCCGCGCTGGGCGTTCCTACGGAGCAAGCGCTTCGCGGGAATGAAGGCGTTTGTAGGTTTTGTTACGTTAAAGGCGGGTTTAAGAATGCGCTGGGATTGGTTTTCTTTGATAGCGATTGAAAATTGTCGCTTTTATAAGCCGCTATAGCGCGATCGGAAGCGTTTTGGGCAAGCGTAAAGACGGCGATAAACCTATAAGCTATAATTTATATTTAATTTTTGTAAAAGCCTAACAAATGCAGTCATAGAAAGGGCGCGTTGGCTATAAAAAAAACTTATAAAAAAAATCTCGTCCTAATAAAATCCTAATAAGAAAACCCCAAAAACGTGTTATAATTACGTGGTCAGAGAAGGAAAAAAATGGCTACGAAACAAGAATTACTAGACGCGATCGACGCGACGATCGAAGGCAGAATAACCGACGATATAAGCGCTTACACTCTGCCTAACGGGCAAAGCGTAACCAAAACCCCGATCGCCGATCTGCTTAAGCTACGCGCCCAACTACGGCGCGAAATCGCCGAAGCGGAGCTACTAGCGGCAAAAGCCGACGGCAAAGCCAGCGGGCGAAAAATCAAGGCGTATTTTTAAGCAAAACGCAAAAAAATAAAGGGATCGGATTTTGGGACTTATAAATTGGTTTTTGAAAAAAAATAAAACGTCTAAAAGAGGCTTTGAAGCCGCTAAATCAACGCGATTTACGGCGCGATGGTTTGGGCAAAAAGTAGATATAAACGAAACGCTTAAAAACGATATTATCGCGTTAAGATCGCGCGCCCGCGATCTCGCGTTAAATAATCCGTATATCTCTAAGTGGTTATCGATGATCGCCGCTAACGTCGTAGGTCAAAACGGCATAATGATCCAGCCGCGATCTAAAAACCCCGACGGCTCTAGCGATAATTACGCTAATAAGGCGATCGCCGACTTGTGGTGGCGTTGGGCTAAAGCGGGAGTTTGCGACGCGAGCGGTATTGGTAGCTTCGCGGATTTGGAAAGATTAGCTATAACTTCTATCGCCCGCGACGGCGAGATTTTTGTGCGGTTGCATAGAGGTTATCAAAATAAATACGGCTTTGCTATATCTATTTTAGAGGCTGATTTTTGTCCCGTAAATTATAATAATGCGGATAAAAATATAATAATGGGAATTGAACGCGATCAATACGGCAAACCCATCGCTTATTATATGCACAAAAAACCCCCAAAAAGTAGCAATGATTTAACCGATATTGAACGCATAGAAGCCGACGCTATTTTGCATATATTTAAGCGCGATCGCGCCGCGCAAGCTAGGGGGGCGAGTTGGTGCGCGAACGTGATGAATAGGATTAACATTTTAGCGGGATACGAGGAGGCGGAGCTAATAGCGGCGCGGATCGGCGCGTCTAAAATGGGTTTTTATACGCAAAGCGCGGACGCGCTAGAAACTACTTATAACGGCGGCGACGGAACGGACGCGGCGGGCAATATATTAACGGAAGTCGAGCCGGGCATTTTAGAACAACTACCAGCGGGATGGGATTTTAAGACGGCGGACTTTGACCACCCTAATACTTCTTACGAGGCTTTTGTTAAAAGTATATTAAGAGGGATCGCGAGCGGATTAAACGTTAGTTATAGCGTTTTAAGCGGCGATCTTGAGGGCGTAAATTATAGCTCTATTAGGCAGGGAGTTTTAGAGGAGCGCGATCAGTGGCGCGTTTTGCAAAGTTGGTTCGCCGATCAATTCCATCAAAAGATTTTTGAGGCGTGGCTGGACTTGCAACTTTTGCAAAAAAATCTTAATCTACCATATATCAAGTTTGATAAGTTTTGCGACGTGGTTTGGCTAGGGCGCGGCTGGCAGTGGGTCGATCCGTTAAAAGATACTAACAGCGCGATCGCCGCTATCGGCGCGGGATTAAAAACGGGATCGCAAGTAGCGAGTGAAGGCGGGTTGGATATTGAGGAGATCTACGAGCAGTTAGCGGCGGAAAAATCGCTAAGAGAAAAGCACGGCATAACGATCGAAAACGACTTAATAACTGAAAAGGGCGGCGATGATTAGGGTTGATCCCAATTTGGGTATTTGCGCTTGCTTTTGCGGGTTAAAAGCCACAAAACAATCACAAAACAAGCCGCTAGTATCCCTTCCATTTTTAATCCTTTTTAGGGCATATTATGGCGGAAAATAATATAAAAGTCAATATAAGCGCGAGCGCCGACACGGGCGGGATAAAAACTTTTAACGCCTCGCTTGAGGCTACGCAACGCGCCGCAAAAGACGCGGGAGCGATGGTCGGGCAGTTTGATAAGTATTTGCAAAGAACCGCTTTTACAGCGCAAAGTTTGCTTGGGATAACTAATATATTAAAGGGTATAAGTAATTACACAAAAGAATACACCGATGCATATATTACGCAAGAAAAAGCGGTAGCGAAATTAAACGCGGTTTTAGCCGCTACGGGCGGCGCGGCGGGCGTTAGTAGTAAAGAGTTACAAGATTTCGCGGGACATATACAAGACATCACGACTTTTGGCGACGAGGCTGTTATCGCGGCGCAAAGTTTGTTATTAACTTTTAGAAATATCAAGGGCGATATTTTTAACGACGCGATCACGGCGGCGACGGACTTGTCGACAGTCCTAGAAGTCGATTTAATAAGCGCGACAAAAATGCTAGGGCGGGCGTTAAACGATCCCGTTAGCGGGTTGAGCGCATTAAGCCGCGCGGGCGTGCAATTTAGCGACGGGCAGAAAGATTTAATCAAAAATCTTATCGGCGCGGGCGATACCGCTAAAGCGCAAAAAGTCATAATAGATCAATTAAAAAATAGCTATGCGGGCGCGGCTGAAGCGATAGCAAAATCCTTCGGCGGGCAACAAAGCCAAAAAGAAAATCTTTGGGGCGATCTACAAGAGGAGATCGGTAAGATATACGCGACGGCGCTTGAAACAAGCGGCGCGATCGATACGACAAAAGAAGCGATAAAAAGCGTTATAGATTTTCTAAAAGCTAACGGCGAAACTATACAAGAAACAATCAACGGGATTAAAAAAATCGGCGTAGTAGCCGCTTCGGCAGCCGCAGGATTTTCTGTTTATAAAGTTAGCGCGATCGCCCTTGCGGGCGGTATGGGAATAGTAAGAAAATTATCGGCGGCTTATGCGATAGAATTAGCGACAATGAGTAAATTAAGCGCCGCCGCCGCCGTAGCGACGAACGGCTTAAACAGAGCTATGACGGGATTTAAAGCCGCGTTTTTGGCGACCCCGTTTACCGCTATTATAGCGGGGTTGGCGGGCATAGCGACTTATTTTGCGTTTGCAAGCTCGGAAGGCGAAAAATTAGCGGAAACTTTCGACGAAATTAAATTAAAAAATAATGAATATAGTAAAGCTAATTTGTTATTATTAAAACAACAATACGAACAAGAAGCGCTTGAAAAACGCCTTGAAGCTATAAGGATGGAACAGACGGGCGGCGGCTTTTTTGGTTTTGGACGATCTAGCGGGATCGAAAAGCAATCAAAAGTCGATGATTTAACCCGCGAAGCCGATGAATATCTTAAAAAAATTAAAGAGATCGACGAGGGATTAAGCAGATTAGAAGCTAAAGCGAACGGCGTTGAAACTCCAAAACTATTTAACGCCGACGAGGCGTTGAGCTTGGTTGAAAAATATCAAGCGGAACGCGATAAACTATTATTAAGCGACGTTGAAAAATTAAACGCTAAAATCGCGCAAATGCGATCGGATATAACCGCTAAAATCGCGCCCGATAGCGAGGAATATAAACAAGCGTGGAAGCTAGTCGACGAAATACAAAGCGCGGAGTTAAAAAAGATAAACGACGCGGCTAATAAAGAGTTTGTAAGTTTTCAAAAAAAGATAAAAGATCAATATATTAAGACGTTTGAAAATCAAAGCGATCAGATCATAGCGCAATTTGTCGAGATGAAAATGAACGCGGTTGAATTAGTTAAAGATACCGCTACGCTCGCGGACATAATCGAAAAAATAAACGAGATGGAAAATATCGAACTCGTAAAAATAAAACGCGAGGAAACGCAAAAGATTATAGACGAGTTTATCCGCGCTAATACCGCGTTAGAAAAGATCGAAAATCTCGCGCTAGACAATGCGATTTTACGCGGCGAAATTACGGAAGAGGAAGCCAACAGAAAAAAACAAATCTTAGCATATGATACGGAAATCTTAAATATAGAAAAACAGATCGCCGCGCTAAATCCCGATAGCGATATAACGCGGATCGCGGAACTTGAAAAAACTAAAGAATTATTAAGCGAACAAAGGAAGTTAAAAGCGGACGAAATTATCCCGAACGACTTGCAAAAAGATATAGCGGACACAATAGCCGCCGCGATAACAAAAGGTATTCAAAACTCGTTTCAAAACGGCAAATTTAATTTTAAGAGTTTCGCGGGGGATTTTGCGCAATCGCTATCGGACGTTTTCGCGCAACAATTTAGCCAAACGCTATCAAAAGAGTTATCAAACGCGCTTAGCGGCGGCGATATAAATTGGTCTAATATACAAGCGGGAGCGGGAGCGATGGGCGCGGGAATGGCGCTCGCCGCAGTCGCTAGTTTAGCGACGGCAGAATGGACGAAAACCGAGACGCGAGATATATTACAAGAGATCGCGGATAATACCGCGCAAGCTACCGCCGCATTCCGCGAAATGTTTTATTATTTACGTCGAAAAAATATCGCGCTCGCTATGGCGATAAACGCGACAAATTACGTCGACGCGGCGGCTACGGGTTGGCACGATCAAAAGCCGCAAATGGGTATAGGATACGGCGCTACGACGGGCGCTATGATAGGGACATACGTTGAACCAGGGATAGGCACGGCGATAGGCGCTATTATTGGCGCTATAGTGGGCGGGATAGCGGGATTTTTTTCAACGGGACACGTTAAAAAAATCAAGGGTTTTAACGAGGCTTTGCGGACGATAGAAATAAACGTCGATAAATCGACAAAAGTCTATAGCGATATGATCGAAAACCAAATGCAAGCCTTGATGGCGCGATACTACGACGATCAAGAGCAATATAACATTTTGGTAGGTATAGAAAAATCTAGCAAAAAAACGTTATTTGGCACTAAGAAAAAAACCACTTATATCTACGCGCAGATGACGATGGCGCAGGCGCAAATGGTGGGATTTTTGAAACAATTTGGCGGCGATAATTACGGCAATTTAACCGCCGAAGGAATTAAAAAATTCGCCGAAGCGATGAACGGCGTATACTCTATTTTTGCGGAAGTAGATCGTTTTGTCGCGAGTATAACGGGCGTTAATATGGCGCAATACGATCTTGATACGGCAAAAGATAATTTTAACGCCGCGAAAGATTATTACTTAAGTTATTTAGACGCGGCGAATAAAAGCGTCGAAGCGATCAATAATCGGATATTAGCTTACCGCGCAAAAATACCCGCCAACGAACAAAGAATTAAAGAACTAGAAGCGCATTTAGAGTTTATGTTTGCGTGGGGATTAAACGAAGAACAACACCCAGCAATTAAAGATACAAAAGCCGAAATAGAACGATTAAAAAGCGAAATTGCGGAAGGTAATAGAGAATTATTAGATTTGCCGTTTGGAGTATATGACGAAATAAAAAAGGCGATGGACGCGGCGCAAGCTAAACTTGACGCGCTTAAAAAACAACAAAGCGGCGAAGGCAAAAGCGGCGGTATGCTTGATAACATACTTAAAGATCTGATCGGGGAAAAAGACGGCGCTTATAATATAGGTATTCCCGAATTAAGTTTGGATATATCGTTATTAGAGGGCGAGATCGCTAAATATCAAGAGTTATTAAATGGTATGTTCGATCCGAAAAATCTTAATAAGATATTAAACGGCGAAATGCTAGAGGAGCTAATCGCGGCGCTTGGCGCAAATGCAAACGTCGAGGAAATCACCGCTATGTTCGACGAGTTAAAACTCGCCGCAGAACAATATGTAGAAGCAATTAAAACGCTAGCGAACGCGGAGCTAGAAAGAATTAAGAGCGAAGCGAGTTTTGTCGAGTGGTTAGAACAGACGGATAGCGCGATCGAAAGCGCGACTAATAGTTTAAGAGATTTTGTAAATAACTTAAAAACATTAGCTAATCAAGCGCGGGATTTAGCGAGCGATCTCGTAGAGCGAGATCAAGATCAGTGGAAGCGCGATTATGCGCAAGCGGCGGATCGACTAAACGGACTATACAACGCGGACGGCTCGCTAAAGGGCGATTTAACGAGCGATCAGATCGCTAGCTTGTGGGATAGCTATATCAACGCCGCGCAAGGCTTGCAGGACGCGGCGGGCGCGTATGACGAGGAGTTAAAAAACGCCCTTGCCGCGTCGTTAAATCAATACGCCGACGCTATGGATTTAAGCGCGGATATATTAAGCGTCCGCATAGTTGGCGATAACGCGGATTTAGCTACCAATCAAACCATTAACGATCTGATCGCCGCGCTAACTCCCGCGCTATCGTTGGATCAGATAGGTTTTAGCGGCGTATCCGACGCGACAAAACGCGCCCTAGCGTTAGCCAGCGGCGCGAAAACGAGCGACGAGATTAACGACTTAATAGAGGCTTTAGCGACGTTGAAATATGGCGACGATCAAAGCGATATAGATTATTTAAATAACCTTAATGATTTAGCGGAATTAGGCGATACGCAATCGGCTTATCTGTTAGAGATGTTGGAACGGACGATCGATAGTAAGTTAGACAAATCAAACGATCTACAATATCAAATGCTTAAAGAGTTGGTTTTAGCGCGGCGATCGCAAGAAAGATCGGAATTAGAGGGGGCGAGCGCGTGAGAGTATTATTACCGATAAAAATGACGATCGGAACAAATGGATTTAGCGATAGCGAAAACTATCCCGCGTGGGATATAAATACGACTTACGCGGCGGGCGATAAAGTGATAAGAAGCGTCCCAAGCGATCATCTATCGATCGATATACCAAACATAGATTATATTTTCGAGGCGGCGGGAAATAATACGACTAGCGATCCCGCTACCGATCCGCTAGGGTGGATCAATTTAGGCGCGCCCGATAATTATAAAGCGTTTGATAATACGGCTACAACACAAGGGTTTTTAGAACAAAACGAATACGTGGAGGTTTTAGCGCATAGAGTTAGCGCCGTGTTTTTAGGGCAAATGGAAAGCGACGTTTTAATCGAAATGCGCATAGGCGATAGCGACGATATTATTTTTAGCAAAGAGGTTTTTTATACGGGTTTAATTTATAATCCTACAAGCGGGTGGTATGATTATTTTTATCCAGAGTTGATCGAGGAAACGGGATCGCAAGATGTTTTCGTCGAATTTCCGACTAACGATTATAATATGCGTATAAGGATTACGGCGTTGAAAGATAACGGCGCGAAAATTGGACGTATAGCGGTCGGATCGCTTATGGATATAGGCGAGACAAAAATATCGCCTAATATAGGGATTATTGATTACAGCGTCAAAGAAACTGACGCGAACGGGAACACGATATTAAAAGTCAGAAAGTTTGCAAAACGCGCCGAAATCGACGTGCTTATCAAGACTAATAATTTTGACGTTGTGCTTGCCGTTTTATCGCGTTTACGGGCGCGACCTACGGCGTGGATCGGATCGGGTAAGTTTTCAGCTTTGGTTCTTTACGGATTTTTTAGAGACTTCTCGTTAATTTTGAGCGGCGAAAATTATAGCGATTGCTCGCTCCAGCTTGAGGGCTTGACTTAATTTTCTAAAAAATCGCAAAAACTTTTATTTTTTTTCAAAATCTTTTTTTTGCAACTGTCAGATTTGGCGATCTGGCGATGTATAATGATCGTTGTAAAAGGAGCTAGCGAAAGATGAAAATCGACGCGAACAGATTAAAGGAAACGCAATTTCGCGAAGCGACGATCGGCAAAGTAGAAACCGATCGGCGAACGCTGGAATTGAGTTTTTCGAGCGATCAGCCTATCGATCGATGGTTTGGCAAAGAGATTTTAGAACACGGCGCAAACAGCGTTAATTTTGAACGCTTAAAAAACGCCGCGCCGCTCTTGCTAAATCACGACACAAACAGGCAGATCGGGGTAATACAAAGCGCGGAAGTTTCTGACGGGAAAGGACGTGCGATCGTTAGGTTTAGCGATAGCGCCTTCGCCACAGAAATTTTTAACGATATACAGGCGGGTATACGCCGTAACGTTAGCGTTGGATATACGATTGACGAGTTTTTAGAGTTTGATAGAGGCGGCGACGATTTTGGACTAATTGTTACAAAATGGACGCCTTATGAAATCTCTATAGTTTCGATCCCCGCCGATATTAGCGTCGGCGTAGGCAGAAAAGCCGATCTAAACGCGGGCGAAAAAGATATAAAAATTGAAAAAAAGGAAAAAGAAATGCCTAAAGAGATCGCAGAAATTGCGGAAAAAGAAACGCCCGTCGTAGATTATGCGGCGCGGAATAAAGAGGTCGCGGAAATCCTTTCTATCGCCAAGCGCCACAACCTATTAGACGAGGCGCAAGAGTTTATCGCTAACGGACGATCCGCTAGCGAGTTTAAGGGCTTCGCGCTCGAAAAAATCGGCGAACGTTCGGCGCAAAACGCGCCGCAAAACCCTATAGACGATAGCTTAGGGTTGAGCCAAAAAGAGGTTAATAACTTTAGCCTTTTGAGGGCGATAAACGCGCTTATCAATCCCAACAATCGCGCCGCGCAAGAAGCCGCGAAATACGAGATGGAAGTAAGCGCCGCCGCTAGTAAAAAGCTAGGTAAACAATCGCGAGGGGTGTATATCCCTAGCGATATGCTTAAGCGCACGCTAACGGCTGGCACGGCGACGGCGGGAAAAGAGTTAGTCCCGACCGAACTTTGGAGCGGCGATTTTATCGACGTTTTACTTAATAAATCCGCGATTTTGCAGTTTGCAGAAATTGCCAGCGGATTAAGCGGGAACGTTAATATCCCAAAAGAAACCGACGTTATAACCGCTTATTGGCAGCCGACAGAAACGGCGGCGGGAACGTATAGCGATTTTGTTACGGGACAAATCGCCTTAACCCCTAAACAGCTAATCGGTATTAGCTCATTTTCTCGCTTACTTTTGGCGCAAAGCTCGCTTAGCGTTGAAAGCCTTGTGCGCGATCGTATCTATAAGGCGATTATCCACAAAATCGAGCAAGCCGCCGTTAATGGATTAGGGACGGGGGGCGAGCCAAAAGGGCTATTAAATAGCGACGGCGTATCGGTGATCGCGCTAGGGACTAACGGCGCGGCGGCGACGTGGAAAGATATAGTCGCGCTGGAAACCTCGCTATCTAACGCTAACGCGGACGTTGGAACGTTAAGATATTTAACAACTCCAGCGGTGCGCGGGAAGTTAAAAACCACGCCAAAAGAGAGCGGTCAAACCGAATATATTTGGGACGCGCGCGGCGAGGGCGTGGGGTTAGTAAATGGCTACAACGCCTATGTTTCTAACTATATCCCTAACGACTTGACCAAAGGGACGGGAACTAATCTAAGCGCGATCCTTTTTGGTAATTTTGCCGACATAATTGTGGGCTATTGGGGCGGGATCGATATAGAGGTCGATCCATACACAAAAGCGGATCAGGCGGTGATGGTTATTAGGGCGTATGCAAACGCCGACGTGGCTATTAAACGTCCCGAAAGTTTTGCGGCGATCTTAGACGCGGTTACGGCGTAAAAAAGCGAAAAAGGAGCTAATAAAATGCCAAAAGTTAAAATAGTCCGATCCGTTATTTGGAGCGGCAAGGTATTAGAGGTCGGCAAGATATACGACGTTGATGATCGCGCCGCGAACGCGATTATCAAAAGCAAACACGGCGAGATCACGCTAAACGACGATCTACCCTCGCAAAACGACGCAAACGCCGCTAAAACGGACGCGAGCAAGAGCGTCGGCGAGATTGTGGGGGGTATTGTAGCCGCGAGCGCGGAAGCCTATAAGGAGGACGTGAGCGACGCGGACGAAAACGACGGCGACGAAACCGCCGAACCCGCGCCCGCTCCGCTTAAGAAAAGCAAGAAGTAAAAGCTATGCCGATTGATAGATTTAGCGATTTAGGGCGCGTCGATCTTGATAAGATTTTATCTAAAGACGGCGAAAGCGTAAAGATAGACAATATCGATTACAAAGCCGAAGTAGATCAGCATAGCGCGGACGGCGGGATTAACGTCGTTTTGCGTTTAATCGATCGCGAGGCAAAAACCAAGATCGGATCGGTCGTTCTTTTTCGCGGTAAAACGCTTAAAATCGTTAATATCAATCGGGAAGCCGAGCTTTTAGAAGCGTTAGTAGGATAAGAGATGAATATATGCAATTTATTAAGCGAAACCGAACTTTTAGCGCGAGTTGAAAGCGCGTTAAATACGGCGGCGATCGACGCGAAAATCGCGGTTTTTGAGCGCGGAATTAGCAAAGACGCGCCCGCTTACGAGACGATTAAAATCGGCGTTTTGGTCGCTAGCGAGAGCGTAGCGATCGCTTATAAAAGCGTATATCAAGAGTTGCTAGTTACGCGAGAGATCGAAACCTTGACCACTAAGGCGATGATCGAAAACGATCGCATATCTAGCGAGTGGATAATTATCGCGGCGAACGCGGTAATTTAACTTATAAAAAAGGAAAAAGAAATGCCGCAACAACCATTAGAAAAGGTCGCCCGATTACAGGGCGGTAAGGTGTTTTTCGCGCCGATCGGCGCGGACGGAACTCCTAATCTAGCAAGTGAAATCCAGCTTGGATTTATAGATACGTTTAGCACGACGCGAGACGAGACGACCGAGCCGCTAATAAGTCGCGACGACGGCTCTGCGAAAACGGTTAGCGAAGTGGTAACCGAGACCAACACAACGCTTAATTTTACGATCGGATCGACCGACGCGAAATCGTTAGAGTTATATCTCTACGGGACGGCGAGAGAGGAGACGCTAAATGCGGGCGATTACGACCCGATCAGCGGTAAGACGTTGATCGCTTACGATCCCACGCAAAGCTATTTAGAGGGCGACGGGGTTTTGTATCTCGACGGCGTATATGTAGCTTCGCAAAACGTTAATCCCGTAGCGGCTTTATTTAGCGTTTCGACCGCATATTCGATCGGCGATAGAGTAATCTATAACGATCTGCTTTACGCGGCTAATGCGGCGCTTACGGGAGACGGATCGGCGTTTGATTTGGCTAGTTGGGATTTAGTAGGAGACGGAACTGCTTTTGACCCCGCGTTCGTTAAAGTGGGAAGCAAAATCAGAAGCAAAATCGCGTCTGGCGAAAGGACTAACAACATCGGGCAGATTAGGTTAGTAGCCAAGAGCTTAACAAACGCGCCGCTTAGCGCGATATTCCCAAAAGTCAATCTTTCGTCTAGCGGCGATCTTAACTTGATCGGCGGGTCGCATATTACGCTGGATTTTACGGCGAAAACCCTCGCCGATTACAGCGTATATTTAGGGGGGGATTAGTAGATGGGAGCGTTTAGCAAATTGCGGTCAATAGATCGCGTTTTAGCGTTAAGAGACGGCGCGGAAATCAAGGTTAAATACCGCGAGTTAAACACTCGTGAGATTTTAGAAAACCTCGAAAAAGAGGAAACGGGAAAAGAGCAAATCGTTAAAAGTCTCGCCGTCTTTAAGTCGCGGATCGAGGGCGATAAAGCCTTAATAGATCAGTGGTGGGACGAGCAGATGGAGGATAGTAATTTGTTTGCAATTGGTTCGCAATGGCAGGCGGAACTTGAGGAGCAGACGGCAAAAAAAAATTAAAACTTCGCGCCGCCGCGAAAAGCGCGGCGCAAGGTTTTAAGATCGACGCGAACGAGTGGGATAAAGAGTTATTACAAGTTTGGGAGTGTTTTAATATGTGTTTATTTGGCGACGGCTTCGGCGGTATAAGAACCGATTATTTATTCGTCCGCGATTATTGCGCGGAATATGGTTTTAACAGGATAAAAACGTATAAAATTATTAAAGAAATGGCGAGCGATTACGCTAAAATTATAAACGAAAAAAACGCGAAAAAGAGAAAGAAATAGAAAGGTAAAAAATGGCTGTAAATCAAGTGTTAAGTTGCATACCCGATCCGCCGTTAAAAGGCGTTGATTTACCCGCGCAATTTGATTGCAAAGCCGCCGCTTTTTTAGACGCGTTCCCGATTTTGCGAAACGAAGTAAATACGTTTATAAGCGAGGTCAATTTAACCGAACAAAACGTTAATACAAAAGAGCAAAACGCCGTCAATGCGGGCAATATAGCGATCGCTAAAGCTACCTGCGCGGAGACCAGCGCGATAAACGCCGCAAACGCTTATTTAAACGTTTGCGATCATATCAATATCGGGATCGCTTGCGCAACCGTATCTATCAACTCGTCAAACGTGGCGGTAGCTTGCGCAACCGTATCTATCAACTCGTCAAACGTAGCGGTAGCTTGCGCAAACGTAGCGGTAGCTTGCGCAAACGTGGCGATCACAAAAGCGGGATGCGCCGCGACAAGTCAAGATTGCGCCCTCGTCTCGCAAAACGCCGCCGCCGTTAGCGCGACAAACGCCGCAAATAGCGCGACAATATCCGCTAATTGCGCAAACGTAGCGGTATCTTGCGCTAACGTGGCGATCGAACAAGCCGTTAACGCCGCTAATAGCGCGGCGATCGCCGCTTGCAATTCGGCGGGTATAACTCCATTATACATAGGTTTACAAAACTGTTTATTAGAGTGCGGGCATTCTCACGGATTAGAAGTAACTTTAGAACCAGCCTCGACGGTTATTGCTAATTCTACATTTGCCGATGTTTGTCTATACGGTAGCGCATTAGTCGCAAGTTTAAAGACAAATGCTATCGGGTGCGCTTATTTTTATGCGTGCGCAAATGGTAGGGGGTGTTCTTGCTGGGGGGTATTTTGTAATGGCGTAGCGTTATGGACAACCCGAAAAGGTAATGGATCGTCGTCTACCGCCCTACTTCGCGCCGTTAATCCTCGCGACGTATTAGCCACAAGAATTTATTGTTGTATGTGCGCCGCGAGCGGCGATGTTTGTTTGGGAATTGGAGCGATCAGATCGCCGCTGTTTGATCTATTAAGAATAGTCGAGAAAGTATGATGATAAAAATAATAATACAAACGGCGACAAAAACAAGAGACGGCGCGATAACGGGCGAAGCTACGATCGAGGGCGAAAAGCGCATATATATTTGGCGCGAAACTGATAATCACCCGTTAAGCGATACGTTTAGAGAGGCGATAGAAAACTACGTTAAAAACGGCGGGATTATAGAGCCTTATATCCCTACGGAAAGCGAAACGTTAAACGACGAAAAAACCGCATTATTAAAGCTATTAGCCGATACGGATTACAAGGCGATAAAAGCGACCGAAAACGGCGCGAGTTTAGCCGAAAAATACCCCGAATTAGCGGCGCAAAGACAAGCGGCAAGAGAGCGCATAAACGCGATCGACGAACGTTTAACAGAAATAGAAAAAGAGGAAAATAATGGATAAAGTTTACTTAGTCGAGGGCGGTCTAGGCAAGGCGATCGCCTTTAGCGCTTTGACGCGAAAACTAGCTAATAAAGACGGCGATAAAATCAAAATTATCACCCCTTATGTAGACGTGTTTTTTTGGTCTGATTGCGTTAAAAAAACGTATCATAGTAACGACTATTTAACGCAAAAAGAAAACGACGAAAAAATCATTTACGCCGAACCTTATAAATGCGAGTATCAATTTAACGATCAGCATATATGCGAGTGGTGGGCGGAACAATTCGGGATCGATTTTGATAAAGACAAAGATTTGCCAGAAATAATGTTAAGCAAAGAGGCGATCGAGGTCGGACAAAGGGCTATTGCGCCATACGAGGGACGCGAGATCGGATTAGTGCAATTTAGCGGCGGGCAACCAGCCGAAGGCTTTAATCCCAACGCGCCATACGATTTTAATCTAATGCGCGGCATACGCAATTATCCGCCGCAAATGGCTAATATACTTATGCGGCGTTTAATCGAAAAATACCCTAATATATTATGGCTTAATTTCGCGCTTAAAAACGAACCCGATATATGGGGGACGCTAAAGATCGAAACGCCATATATCGGCGCGTTTTCGTTTATTCATAAAGCTAAATATATTATAGGGATTGATAGTTCCCTTAATCATTTATGCGCAGCCGCAAATAAGCCAAGCGTCGCGCTTTGGAACAGCCACGCGCAAGCGCGTCCGCATAAATACGGCTGGCGCGTCGCGAAGCATTTAATCGCCGCGAATATGGAACACGATTATATTGACGTTATAAACGCATTAGAGGCGATCGAGAGCCAAGAGGTATTAAGCCTTCCCGCGCCCGTAGAAACGCGAGAAATAAACGAAAAAGAGGGCGAAAATGGCTAAAAAAAACAATTGGCGTTTTTGGTTGTTTTTGTGCGGCGCTGGTTTGTCTTGCGCATTAGCCGCGATCGCCGCGTATTTAGCGATCGGACAAGAGATCGGGACGATTAGCGGGATATTGATCGCGGGCGCGGCTTTGTTGCCCGTCGCGTTATTCGGCGCGCCTTATATCAATAGTAAGTTTTATTTTAGTTTTTCGACCAAAGACGGGTTAAAAATCGGCGAGGAAAAGCGAAAAATAAAATTAAACGTATTAAACGAAAGGCGAGAAAAAAATGCCTAATGAATACGTGAGAAAAGACGATCAGAAAATCGACGAGTTAAAAAAAGAGATTGGCGAAGGTCTCGACGAAATTAACGAAAAATTAACGCAAGTTTTGGTTAATCAAGCGGTTATGAACAACCGCTTGGAAAATAACGATCGCGAAATAAAACAGCTTAAAAACAATCAACGATCGGTTATAGGCGCGATATTATTGTCGTTTTTAGCCGCTATCGGCGGGCTTGTTTACAAGACGCAACAATGACTAATTATTTATACGCATTAGCCGCGCTTGTTTTGCTGTTTTTAAGCGCTTATATCTACGTTTTGCGCGGCGATATTAAGGAGTTAAAAAACGACGTTGAAAAGCTAGAGAGCGATTTAATAATAGCGATCGACGCGAATAAACAAAACGACGAAACGATAAGCCGCTTAACGATCGATTACGAGGCGAGAATTAGCGAGTTTTCAAACGCATTAAAAAGCGAGAGCGAGGCGCATAACGAGACGCGAAAATTGATAAACGCGATCGAAAATAAAACGCCTATCGCAAAAGAAAAAATTATCATTGAAACTTGCTTAATTATCAACGACGAAAACGATCCGATTTTACAAGGATTGAAGCAATGAGATTATTATCTTTTTCGCGCAAGTTTTTAATTTGGATACCCGCCTTCGCGGGTATGACGAGAACGGGAACGGGTATGACGAGAACGGACGCGGGTATAACGAAAAAAGGATTAAAAAATGAATAGAAATAATTTAATCGTTTCATTTTTGGCGATTATCGCGCTTATTATTTTATTGTTTATTTTTGCGGGGTGCGGCGCGAAAACGCAAATAATAAAAGAGTATGTTTATATCGACAAAAATTGCACGTCGCCGCAAGAAATAATTAAAAGCGAATGGTTAAAAACTCGCTGGATTATTATCGACGCGAACGCCACAAGATACTACGCCACGCCCGACGGCGCGACGCTTTTAACTAATATAAGGAGTTGTAAAAATGCCGAACGATAAAGAGGTTTTAACCGACGAGGAGCGCGAAAAAATACAGAGCGAAATGCGCGAAAGAGTTAATAAAATTATTAACAAACCCGCGCCCAAAACGCAAGAAAAACCGATAATAATAAACGGGCGAAAAGTCGAAACGGCGAAGCCGATAAACGGCGATAAAGACGATTTTGATCTGCCCGATAAAACGCAAGATAATTTCTGCAATTGCGAAAGTTGTCAATGAAGGATTTAGAAATGGAAAAACAATTTGAAATGATACAAATGGAGTGCGCGTTTTTGCGATCTCGCGTTAATAAGTTAGAGCGGATTTTACATTTGCATTTAATAAAAAACAATTTCGATCTACGCAAAAACACGATGGACGAAATAAAAGACGAGCTTGAAAAATGGCTAATAGAAGCGACGAAAGAACACGACGAAACGCTTAAAGAAATGGAGCGATGGGACGAGCGAGAAGCCGCGCCTAAATACTCTTTTAGCGCGGTAGCGGACGAAAAAGAACGGCGATATTTAGCGTGGATAAAATACTTTAAAGAAATGATCGAACATTTGCCGCCAGACGTTCCTATTGTAAAAATGGGTTTTGAAAGAGAGTTAAACGAGACGATTAAAAAATACGAAAAATATAAGAAGCGAAAAAACGAGAAGGCGCAAAAAAACGAGTTAAAAAACGACGTAACGGGACGTTACGATATAGGTCATATCCCAACGTGCGGAGGCATAAAATGGCGTTAATCGAAAGCATAAAAAAACACGAGGGATTTATGGCTAAATCCTACGACGATCATCTAGGCAACCCTACTATTGGATACGGGACGCTTTTGCCCTTGAAAGACGAGGAAAAGAAGCGCATAATGGCTTCCCGCTACGTTAGCGGCAATATCCAACAAGAGATCGAGCCGATAAACGAAAAAGAGGGCGAAATACTGCTTAATTTGCGTTTAGAGGAGTATAAAAACGCGATCGTAAAAGCGAAGCCGCTTATTTTGCTTTTACCCAACGAAAAAGCCGACGTAATTTACGAAATGTGCTATCAGATGGGAGTGGTTGGAGTTTTGGGATTTTTGAATATGTGGAAGTATTTAGAAAAGCGCGATTATTTTAAAGCGTCCCAAGCTATGTTAGGAAGCAAATGGGCGACGCAAACGCCTAAGAGAGCGCGAGAATTAGCCGATATTATGGCGGCTAAATAAAGAATGAAATATCGCAACGCTCCGCTTAGATTTATCGGTCAAAAAAGGCATTGGATAGCCGATTTTACTACGATAGATTTTACGGATAAAATCGTAATAGATTTATTCGGCGGATCGGGGCTTTTAAGCCATCATATTAAGGCGAAAAATCCTAAAGCGCGGGTGATATGGAACGATTTTGATAATTACGCGGCGCGGCTTGCAAAAATAGAGGAAACGGAACGATTAAGATTAGCGTTAGTCAAAGCGTTAGAACCTTTTAATTTAGCGATCGCGCAACCGCTAAACGACGAGCATAGAGCGGTTATAAAATCGGTTTTTTCGTCGTTTAGCGATTACGACAAAGATACGGCGCAAGCGTGGTTTATGCACCAAATGGCGGTGATCGACATCAGAAAAGACGATATTAAGTATTACAATCTACGCAAAAATCCGTTAAAAAAATGCGCCGATTATCTCGCGGGCGTGGAAAGAATAAGCGCGGATTTTAGAATAGTTTTAGAACAATTTAGGGATATAGATAACGCGGTTTTTGTGTGCGATCCGCCTTATATTTTTACCCATCAAGCCACTTACAGAAAAAAAAAACCAGACGCGAACGAGAAAGATTTTCACGGCAGTTTTGGACTGAAAGATACGATAGATTTAATCAAAGGGATCGGCGATAGAGAAGGATATATTTTTACGAGCGAAAAAAGCGAATTAGACGCGATATTTGAATTATTAAATATCCCGTATAAGCATTTAACAAAATCGCAAACAATGGCGCGAGCGGCGCAATATATCGAGGAGCTTTATTTTATCAACGGCGCGACTAAAACAAAAGCGTTAAAAAATAATCGCGATCTTTTGAGTTTCGCGGCTTAAGTTTAAATTTGCTATGATTGCGATCCTTTTAGATGGGGTTTGCTCCCGCTGGCTTAATCTCTAGCGGGCAATTATCAAAACAATAATCAGCCGCTTAAGTTTCATTTAAGGTTAATTAGGTTATTATTCTATCGACGCGGGCGGGTTCGCCCGTCCGCGAGGGTTGAAACATTGTTTTTGTTACTTTGCTTGACGGCAATTTGTTCGTTCTTTGCCGCGCCCGCAAGGGCGCGAGGATTGAAACGTTGTTTTTGAAACATTGTGCGATAGCAAAATGTTCGTTTTTGTCGCGATCGCTTCGGCGGTCGCGCGGATTAAAATAGTTTTTGCCGCGCCTTCGCGGGCGCGAGGATTGAAGCAGTACTATGGTCAAGTCGTTTTAGGCTTTGGCGACGCGATCCCTTTTGGGGGTCGCGAGGATTGAAACGTTATTGTGGCAAAGTAGTTTTATTTTCGGACGTTCCCGCGAGTATCGCGGGAGCGAGGATTGAAATGGTGTGATGGGTAAACTCTTTGCCTAGACGATCGGGCGCGAGGCGGTTTTTTGCCGCCCGCGCCCTTTTTTTTGCTCTTTTTTCTGCTTTTCGCCCTCTTTTTCGCCCGTTCCTCGATAATTTTTCAAAAAATCTTATGCCAACAAACCCGCTCTATGACTACGTTTGTTAAAAAATTGCAAAAAAAATAGAAAAACTTTCAAAAAACCCTTGACTTCGCGAACAAAGTCCGCTATAATTATGCCATAACAAAAAAAGGAGCAGAAAATGGAAGAGTTACTAAAAACCGCTAGGGAGTTTCTAGCGGCAAACGGCGAAAAAGCGCTCGCCCGCGACGAGTATTGGCGCGAGCTAAGAGAGCGCGTGGAAATACAACGGTGCTACTTGAACTATTGTCCGAGCTTTTACAAGGACGAATGGATGGACGCGATTTTTGCGCTTAAAGCCAAAGCGAGGGCGCTTGCAGACGCGCAAGACGAACGTCTCGGCGCATACGCCGCCCTAATAATAGACTCGGCGGCGTGGGTAGTCAATGATGATAATAGGGATATACACCCCCTAAATCTGTATCCATATTTAAAGAAACCCGCCAAAAGACAAGCGCAACGCGGCAAGGAACGCGACGACGTAGTTTTTAATGAGACGCTTAAAAAAGCGGCGCGGGAAACCGAAGCCGCGATTTTGGGCAAAGAGGATAAACCCCTAAAAAAACGCCTCGCGCTGGCGCGTAGGGCGTTATTATATGTCTATCAGTCCGAACTGATAGGGAGTTTCTAGCAAACTCCAGGGGGCGGAGGGATCCGCCCTTAATTGTGTCATAATGCCGCAAGTTAATTTAAAGAACGGAATAAAAATGACTAACGCCGAATTTAGCGCGACGCGCCAACGTCTGTTTTTGTCGCAAGTGGATTTAGGCAAAATCGTTGATGCGGTAAGATCGACAATAAACGATTATGAAAGCGGGTATCGAAAAGTCCCCGATCGCGTGGAAAAAGCGCTTAAAGAATTAAGCGAATGGCGCGAAAACGCGCTTAAAACCGCGATCGAAACGATCGGCGGGCAGATCAAAAAGCGCAAAAAATCGCCTAGCGCGATCGCGCTTGTGTGGTATAGCGACCCCGCCGATTGGCTCGAAATCGGCGAAGCGGAGCGATATTTTCGCCCGCGCCAAAGCGTTTTAGCGGCGGTCAAAAAACGTTACGGCGATCGCGTGAGGTTGATCGCTTTTAACCGCGCCGATTATCTCGCGTGGTTAGGCGATCGCGCTGATAGCGAGCCGTTGCGATCGGCTTGGGCGCTCGCGCAAGCGGGCGAGATAGACCCCTCGCCGCCGATAATTTGATTTTTTTGTATCCGTCAAACGTAGTCAGGGAGCGAGTTTGTTAATTTTTTGCAAAAAAAATCAAAAACTTTTGCAAAAACCCTTGACTTCGCGAACAAAGTCCGCTATAATTACGCTACAACAAAAAAAGGGGGGTAAGAAAATGAAAGTAGAAAGTTACGAGGGCTATAACGCTCGACGTTATACAAGACCGTGGGGCGCGAAGCTCTCGATTAAAGAGGGGAAAATGGCATTTGATTTCGCCGCTGGCAATTTTGTCGGCGAATGGAACGTTAAAAGCGCGGGGCGCGGCGATTTGCATATCGACGCAAAAGACGGCGACGCGATCGCTTGGGGGTGCAAGGACACGAGGGGCGCAAGCGCCGCGAGTTATGCGATCGTCAAAAACGGCGAAGCGGTAGAAATGGAAAAAACAGAGGTATACAACTACCTCTTGGAGCAAAAAAACCCGCCCGTGAAAGACGGGAAACAAGAGGCGATCGCCGCTATAAACGCGGGCGATTATCAAAAAGCGATCGCGATTTTGCAATCGCTTATCAAATAAGGGGGGGACGAGAAAATGAGCAACATCAAAATCAAAAGGGCGATGGGCGGGTTTTTACCCGCCGCGAAGGCGCATATTTTGCGGGATATTCCCGCTACCGTCATTAAAAAGCTCTCTAGCAAAGAGCTGGGCGAGTTGGCGATCGGAATGGATCGCCACTTTAAAGGCGGGAGCGCCCACGCGATCGACGAGATCAATAACTTTTTTGGGATCGGCGATTTTTGGAAAATTATCGGCGGGAACTTTAGCGACGGGCTTGATCTCGCCGACATTATTGAGGCGCGATGGCGCGAGGTTGTGGCGCGGGAGCAAAAACCCGCGTAAAACGTAAAATCCCGTCGTTTTTGCGGACGCTTTTATCGCCGCGAGCGCGGCGGCGAAACTTTTGCGATCGCGAAAATGGCTAATGGACGCGGGAAAAACGGAAGACGACCCCGAAGTTAAAAGGCTTTGGACGGAAGCCGAACCGCTGATCAAGATCGCGGAAGCCTATGAAAACCGCCAACTTTTCGCGCCCGCAAAAAATCCGCGTAAGAAAAGCGCGATCGGTAAAAAAACCGACCGCGCCCGCTTGAAAATGCGCTTATACGCATCGTCATCGTAGTTTCAACCCTCGCGACCCCCGAAGCGACCGCGCCAAACGCGATCGACGAAAAAAACGAAATAAAATCGTATTTCGGTTTTGCCGTCAATATAAACGTTGTTTCAATCCTCGCGATCCCTTTTGGTCTCGCGTCAATTTTATATCGACAAAAACGCTAAAAAATAAAATTACTCGTTTTGTAATATATTAAAGCGGACTTGCCCGCCGCCGCTCCAAGCTCTAATTTTGGCGCGGCTACGGATCACGGCGTTGAAAGAGTTAGTCGCCTCGTAAGTCAATAAAAAAATCCATTCAGACGTTCCGCTTGCGTTTGCGTCGTATTTTATTTTTGTGTATTGCATATCTATTTTTTTATAACTATCAGGATTTTTTAAGTTTTGCTTAAAATAGTATTCGACGTTGCGAAAAACTTCCTTAGCCGTCTCTTGTTCGGTCGGCGGGACGTATGGTTTGGGCGGGCTTGGTTTTAATAACCAATTGAAAGTCAATGCCAGAATTAAAAAGACAAACGGCATAACAATCAATTGTTGCCGAAAGGTAAGCTCTTGTTTTTTTGGTTTATTTTCGTCGTTCATTTTTCGCTTCCCCTATCTTTTTAATATCTTATCAAATTAAACTTTAATCGCTTTTTTTGCGCGGTTTTGGTTTTGGGCGAGGACTTATCCCTCGTTTTGCGATCGTTTTGAACGCTTGGACTTTGTTGTGTAGCTCATCTATAAAAGGTTTTGGGCAGTATTTTAAGTTTTCGACGACTTCGGCGGCTGTTTGTGGCGCGGCAAAATCGTCGGGATTTAACGTCGTGATTATTTTTTCGCCGCCGTTAAAATGTATATCGCCCGTTATTGCGCCATTGCTTACGCTGACCCCGCTATTAAGATTATTGATCGAAGTTGAAGCGCCCGCGCCGTCCGTTATCTTGTTATCAAAAAGCCAATCTAGCGAAATATCGCGCTTAATACATAGGATAATGATCTCCTCGTAGGGGATCGAGTTGAGACCTTTTCGACCATTAAATCGACTTTTTGTCATTCCCAACGCCTCGTAAAGCTCCTTGTCGGTAACAAAACTTAAGCGATTTTTTAGTTTTTGTGTAATTTTTTTGAACATTTGCCCCTCTTTTAAGGTTATTTTAAGGAAAAGTGCAATATAATCGCACTTGACGATGATTTAATCGTCGCTAGAAACTATATCGGATTTTAGCGATAAAACCTAAAGGAGCTTGATGGATAAAGAGTTGCTAGATTTTGAGGTAGTCGCGCTGAAGCTGAAAAATCTTTTCGGCGTTAGGACTGACGGCGAGTTGGCTAAGGCGCTTAACATCACGCGCCACGCTTATGCGTGTTTCAAAATCCGCCGCACTCTACCTTTTAAGCGGATTTTATCGACTTGTAAGCGGCGCGGCGTATCGGTGGATTTGGTTTTTACGCCAGAAACAATCACGGCGCGGAGCGAAGCTCCTAGCGTCGAAAAAAGGGGGTTAGAATGAAAGAGGTTGTCAAGATAAACGGGATCGATATTGAAGTAAATCAATATCGGGATACGTGGGCGATAAACAATAAGCAGGTATCCGAAGCGTTCGGCGTAGAGGAAAGCGCGATCCGCCAACAAAAGGCGCGGGGCGAGTTTAGAGAAGGCGTGCATTTTTACGGTGTGACAAATTGTCACACCGCTGGCGGAGGCGGGTCAGAAGTAACAATGTGGACAAAAAAAGGCGTGATCACGCTGGGTTTTAAGCTACGCGAAACGCCGCGAACGATCGCGTTTAGAGATTGGGCGAGCGATTACATTTTGGGCGTTAAGAATTACGGCGAAAAAATGAGCGCCGAAGCGTTTACTATGAGCGCGATCGCCTCGATCGCTAATAACTTTTTGGCGATCGAAAAAAAGATCGAAAACGTAGAAAATAATTTCGCGGAATTGAAAAATACCGCGTCGCTAACCGCCGCCGAACAAAAGCGCGTCCAGCGTTTGATAAAGATGAAAGTTGCGGCGGCGAAAACGCGAAACCCGCTATTAAATAGAAGCGAGTTATTCGCCTTTTTTTATAGGCAAATTAAAACGCGATTTGACGTTGCGAGCTATGCGGATTTACCGCATTATCGCCTCGATGACGTATTAAGAGCTATCGACGAGATCAAAATGCCCGATAGCTTATTTAATACCCGCGAAATGCGGGATTAAAACATTAAAAAAAAGTGGGGGGAGTAAAAAATGGAATGGATAATCGACCGCGAACGAATTAAGAGGAGCGGACACCGCATTGCGCAATTTGCGCTATGCCGCAAAATATCGCCAAAAGCCCTATACAATCCTAACAGGATTAAAGATTGGCGAACGGCTAGAGCGTTAATAGAGGACGGATTTTTAACTTATAAATCCGTTAAAAAATCCGCGCCAAAAACGGCGGCGAAAGTCGTTAATAAAACGCCCTATGAAAACGTGCGCGATACGTTAATAACTTATCAAAAAAACGTCTATGGCGCGGCGTTTTTTGGGAGCGCAAAATGAAGGCGTGGCTACCGTATAAAGTAGCGTCGGCGTATTTGGGAAAAACGGTGATCGAATTAAACGCCGCGATCATTAGCGGCGCTTGCAAATATCGCTATCGCGGCGACGATTTAAGCGCCGTAGAAATAGCCGTAGAAATAGAAAAAGGAACGCCCGCGAAGTATTTACGCGGGCTTGAACTTGTAGAAGGAGTAAAAAATGGCTACGACGAACGATCGCCTAAGATGGGCTGCCGACGGGATCGAGGGTGCGCTCGACGAATTAGAGGAGATCAACAAGGATTATATCCAAGAGAGCGCGGAAGTTTTAGAAGCCGCAAAGAAGCAAATGCAGACGGCGATGGATACGTTGCGCGATCTAGCGGCGATATATTAGTTAATAGTTTTTGGTTGGAACGTTGCCGACCAAAACATAAAAGTTTAACGCGGATTTTGCGCGAAACTCTTAATAAGTTAGTTTGGCGATGATAAAAACCTTAATAAAAGGGCTTGACGCGATGGAGCTAGCCCTAATTACTTGCGCGGCGATCGGGCTGTCTTTGATGGTTATAACCTTGTTTTGGGGGGAGTAAAAAATGAGCGAGGCATTGTGGTTTGGTTACGGAATATCAACGGGAATAATAGTTACGCTTTGCGCGTTTGTCGCGGCGATTAAAATAATCGTTAAACGCCGCGACGGCGATTAAAAAAAAGGGGGTAAAAAATGAAAAAAGACGAAATAAAAATCGCGTTAGAAAAAGAGATCGCAAGCGTAAATTACGCGCTTAAAATTATATGCGATCTTAAAAACGCGGGAGCGGCTGAAACTCTATCAGGGGTTTATAACAAGGAAGGGATTTATTTTTTGTTAACAAGGGTTGAAACCTCTTTAATTCCCGCCCGCGCCGCGCTTGAAAAATTAGCCTATTTGGCTAAGGAAAGGAGCGACGATGAGCGATAAAAATCGGATCGACGTTACGTTAGATTTTGACGGAAAAAAAGTTAATATCGACGTAACCGACGAGTTTGAAAAGGCGTTAAAAAAACGTTTAGCGATGATCGACGGCGACACGATCGAACAAAAATATACGAAAAATCTACTCGAAAAACCGCATATTAAAACGCCGAAACGGCGCATATCGGAAGCGATAGTAGACGCGTTAACAAGTCTTGGCGATCGCGACGAAAAAAACGTTAAGAAAGGCGAAAAATGAAACGGCTTAAATACGGCGAAACGCGATTTAATAGCGATTTAACGATCGTAGGAACGCATTTAGCGAGAGCGGTTAAAAAGTTGGAAAAAATCAATATACCGCAAAGAGATTTAAGCGGCGGTAAAATCGACGTTTTGGAAGTGCGAAAGCATACCCGTTTAGCTTATAGTTTTGCGACAAAACTCGCGCCGCTTCCGCTACTTAGCGAGGTAATATATGCGGCGGCAGAAACAGCGACAAAATGAACGAAACGGACGTTATTAAAGCCGACGTTATCGCGGCGATAGATAAGCCGTATTTTACGCCGCAAGAACTAGCGGATTACTTAAGCGTAAGCGTTAAAACGTTGTGTAAGTGGCGGCATAGATCGGGCGCGGAATATCCGCGATGGGTGCGCGTAGGTAGTCAAAATATCGCTTACTTAAAAGACGACGTTATTGCGTGGCTGGCGCGAAAAACCGCCGCGCCAACGCTTAAAAAAAGAGGGCGACCGCGACGATGGGCTATTTAGACGGCGAGTTAAAAAAAATGCCAGAGGATCGGGCGATCGAAGCGATGAAAGAGCCGACCGCGCTATTAGAAATTATTAGCTTAGTAGCGTATGGCGAAGCATTTAATCGCGTCCCTTATATGGGCGCAAAATCGCCAAAATTGATCAGGCAAGCCTTAATAGATCATTGCGAAAAATACGGCGTAGATTACGCGGTGATGAACGTTAAACGGCTAAAAAATAAATATGGCGAACCGATACAGGTCGGCATAATCGATCGATATAAAAAACCGATCGAATAAACAAAAAAAGGGGTAATAAGATGACGAAATTAAACGCAAAAACGGCGCTAGAAAGACTTGTAAAAGCGCAAGCTGAAGTCGAAAAACTCGAACGGGAGTCGGCGAACGTTACGATCAGAAAAATCAATCAATCTATTTTCGCAGAATGGCGGCTTTTGAAGGACGGGACGATGGGACTTTGGATAAGCCAAGAAGGCGAGGGTTGGTTACGGTTGAACGACGACGAGGCGGCGGCGCTGGCGCAGTTTATTTCGTTGGGCGTAGAAATTAAAACGCCCGAAAATAACGAAAAAGGAGTAATAGAAAAATGAAAAGCAAGATAGAAACCGCGTTAGAAAAGATAAAAGAGGCGGAAGTTGAAGCACAACGAATTGCGGACGAGCAAGAGCGCTTAATACATAGAGAAATTATCGCTTTGGAAAAGTTGGCGAAAATGGAAGCTAAAATCGACAAAATTATTGGCGAATTAGCGGAAGTTACAAGCATAAAAAATAATGAAGATTATCACGTAGAATGGCGATTTTTGAGCGACGGATCGTCCGTGTTGTTATTAAGACAACTTAACGGATGGATAAGACTTGACGATAACGCGGCGGTTAAATTAGCGCGGTTTATTTTGTCGAGCTATGATGACCAAAAAAACGCTAATACAAAAGGAGCAAAAAATGTTGATAATAGCTAATAACCACGACGAGTTTTTAGAGGCGATTAGGATAGCCGCCAATCGCGTCGGCAAGCTCACGGATATTAACTATCCATTTGTGGTCGCTTGTGTGCCGACGAGGCTTGCGCCGTCGTTAAAAGTGATTAGCGGCGGCGTAGAAAGACCCGCGCTAAACGTGTTATACGACAAATTGAAAGAGATGGATAGTCCCGCTATATCCGCTCTTGCAAAAGATTTGTTAAAAGAGCAAAAACCGCTAATAGAAATCATAAATAAAAATTATCGCGTTTGGGAATTAAAAACGCACGAAAACAGCGAAAAAGGCGAGCAGTGAAAAGTATTTTATTTAACGAAAAAATGCTTCGCGCCGTCATTAGCGGAAAGAAAACACAAACGCGCCGCGTTAGCCATATACAACCGCCCGACGGGCGCGAAAATTGGACGTATGGATTAAATATAGGCGTGCGCGGGAAAAACGACGGGAAAATAAATTATTTAATCGTGGAAAATAAAATAATGGTAAAAGAAAGCGACGATCGTTATTTTTCGCCTAAATATAAAGAGGGCGAAACGATCTACATTAAAGAGCCGTATGCGATAACAGAAACGGCGCGGTTATTGATATATCAACACGAGATCGATCCGTGCGAAAGGGATTTTTATAAATGGAAAAGTCCGTTATTTATGCCCGAAAGTTTCGCGCGGATTTTTTTGAAAATAAAAAACGTTCGGCTTGAACGATTGCAAAAAATGAAAATCCCGCCGTTTCTTTTCGATTGTCTTAAAGAGGGTTTTAATTCGCAAGCGATGTTTATAGAAACGTGGGACGAAATAAGCAAAACGGGTTATAAGTGGCGCGATAATCCCTTTGTTTTCGTTTATGATTTTGAGCGCGTGGAGCGTCCAAAATGAAGGGTTCTATTTTGATAAAAAGGCTTTTTTTAATCGTCCCGTATCTTTCGAGTTGCGCGGTTTTTGCCATAACGCTTTTTGTTATCGACGCGGTTATAAAAATCCTTGAACTAATTAGGCGATGGTTAGAGGATATTTGGCAAATCCTCGCGGCGAATATGCTTAAATTATGGTGGGGTCTCTAAATGATTATAGAGCTATTTTGCGGCGCGGGGGGAGCTAGCGAGGGCATAAGACAAGCGATCGGCAAATCGCCCGATCTAGCCTTTGATTTTTGGAAAATCGCTTGCGAAACTCACGCAAAAAACCATAGCGGCGAAACGATATGCGCCGATATAGGCAAAATCGGCGAAAAAGCGATAAAAGAATATACAAACGGCAAGCCGATTAAATTGCTTTGGGCTTCGCCCCCTTGCACGGAGTTTTCTATCGCAAAACGCCACGAAAAAAATAAAGATATAGCGGATTTAATTTATACGCCTTTAATTTGGGCGCAAAACGCGGATATTGAAAATCTAGTTATAGAAAACGTCCCCGATTTAAATAATTATGATCATTGCAAGATTTTAATCGATAGATTATCAAAAAGATTTAAACGCGTAGAAAGTTATATTATAAAACATAGCCATTGTGGCGGCGCAACTATGCGAAAACGCTTATTTATAATCGCTAGAAATACCGATTTTGTCCTTAATTTTGAAAAGCAAAAAGCAAAATCAACAAGAGACTATTTAACAAAAAAAAGAGAATGGAAGCCGCTAATAACAAGCGACGTTTATACGTTAACCGCGATTAAAAACCACGATCCGCTAAACATAATAAATACAGATTTTATTTGTTTGCGCAATTTAAACCCGTCGATTTATTCGATTAGCGGATTAACGCCGACGATCGCGACAAAAGGATCGAATATATGGATTATAAACGCACAAAAAACCCACTATTCCCACTTAACAATTACGGAATTAAAGCTGTTACAGGGCTTTAATAGGTTTTTCGCTTTTTGCGGTAAAAGAAGCCATCAAATGCGGCAGATCGGCAATAGCGTCCCGCCGCAAATGGCTAAAACGATTATTAAAGCGTTAAAACTTAATAAAGGAGTGGAAAATGAACATTAAAGAAATTGTTAGTGAGTGGTTAGAGTATAAAGGCTTCGACGGGCTTTATAATTATTCCACTGATGAGGATAAAGAATGTAGTTGCCATTTAGACAATTTAATGCCTTGCGATGATTATAAATACTATCATCATTGCGCGCCGTCTTGCGGGATTTATTTTTATCCCGATCAAGAGGAGTAAAAATGACTGATAAAGAAACGACCGAAATTATTTATAAGCGCTTAGAAATATATTTTAATAACCGCGATTGGGCGTATGAAAAAGAGATCAGAGTTGGCACAGGATTTAAGCGATTAAGCCAACGCCGTATCGATTTTTTAGCTATATCGACGCGCAACGGAAACGACGTGATAGGTATAGAGATTAAAGCCTCGCGAGGCGATTATAAAAAAGATATACAAGACACGGAAAAACAAAAAGCGCTTAGATGTTTTTGCAATGATTTTTATTACGCCGCGCCCGCTGGTTTAATAGAAAAAAATGAGCTTCCCGCGTGGGCGGGACTGATAGAGGTTAGGACTGACGCGGATAAGTATAAGAGTTATAGCGATAAGTATTTTGAGGACGGCGACGGCGTTTTAGCGGGATATATCAGATTTACGATCGCCGCGCCGCATTTGCATAATAATCCCCCAACTTGGGGGTTAGTCGCGGAAATAATCAGAAAATACAAAAAGGGGGAAAGATGAACGTCCCAGACATTGTTAAAGAGTGGCTAATTGATCACGATTACGACGGATTATATTGTGATGAGTTTGACCCGTCAAACCCTTGCGGTTGCGGTTTAGACGATTTAATACCAGAGGATCACGGTTTTTGTTTTGGCGGGCGTTATTGCGTTCCCGCTTATAAGCGGGAAAATGAGGACGGCGAAACGCTTTTTTACCGCGAAAAAATGGGGAAAAATTGGATAAAAAAAACCAATAGAAAATCGCAAAAAAGGTAATTAAAAGATGGACGTTTTCGCGGCGAAATTGGCGTTTTGGCGAGAGGAGATCGCGGAATTACGCGGCGAATTACCCCTAAAACAGCGTATAACATATAGAGGTTTGAGGGATAGAGATATACGCATATCATTATTGCGTATAAGTCAAGAGTTTGACGAAATTAAACCAAGACAAAGGAGCGGCGAAAAAGAGTTAGAAAAAAACGCTAAAGGCGACGTTAAAGCCTTAATAAGTCCATATAAAAAAGGAGCAAAAACAATGAAAAAGATGACGCCAGAGATCGGCGCGGGATTGATAAGACAAGCGCTTTATGCGCTGAAGGAATACCTATATCACGAAAACGAGTTTAACAAAACCACCCAAGTAGTGATTAAGGCGACGGCAATGTTGAGCAAGGCGATCGACGAGCCGATGAACCGCTTGATTATCAAGCAGGTTAAAGAGCCTAGTCTATTTGACGGGCTAGACGGCGCGGAAGCCGACGAGGACGCGGAAAACGACGCGGAAACGGAAACGGAAGCCGACGAGGACGAGGACGAGGACGAGGAGATCGGCGCGGAAGCGGAAGCCGTATAAAAACAAAAGGGAGTGATCCGCGCTGGAGTTGGGCGCGGATCAAGGGGTAGCCGTTCAGCGAAATGAAAAAAAACCAAACGGCTAAAGACATTATAGCGTATTTTTTACGTTTTTTATAAGTTTTTTTGCAAGGCAAATTAAGGCAAAATGATAAATCCCAATCTTGCGTATTTTCACAAAACTAAAAAATGCGATCCGCATAAAGCGCGTTGCTATTTAGAGTGGACAATTTTCGCCGATTTTTGCGAAAAATCTATACGAGAAAACGCGGATAGTTGGCGCGTCGCGAAAACAACGGCGGCGCGATGGATCGAGGAGTTTAATAATGCGCGTTTTGGGGGTGATTTTGCGCCAAAAAATAGCGAAAACGGCGCGAAACCGACCGATTTTAAGAAAACTTTAAGCGTAGAGGGCGACGAAATGAAAATCAATATCCATAACGAACGCGGCGAGCGGGACAGGCGAACGCAGTCAGGGACAGAGATTAGAGAGGACGAGCGGGACAAGAAAGAGGCGGTGGGACGCCAAAAGGGACAGGCGACGGGACGGAAGCGGGACAAACACGGGACAAGCGAACGCAGTCAGGAAAAGGGTTTAGAGGCGATCGATGGGAAAAATGCGGGAAAAGCGCGAGAAGGCGAATGGGAAGGCGAATGGGAAAACCATCCATATAATGAGGTTTCTATAACCAACCAACAAACAAACAAACCAACCAAAAGCGCGCGAAACGACAAAAAAACGCAAATCGAAACGTTTTTTAACGAGATTTCGATCCATTGGCATACAAACGGCGGGATCGTAGGGATAAGAGACAAGACGATCGCCGCGATTAAAACGTTAGAAAAAAAAGAAATACGCAATAAAGCAATAATTAAATTGTGTATGCAGGTTTATTTAACTAACAATAAAAATATCGGCAAGAAAAGTTATTTAGGCGCTTATATCGCCGATCGAGCGTGGGAAAATTATAAACTCACAAGAGCAAAAATCCACGCAAAAGAGCCGATAACGGGAAACAAGACGTGGGCGGAAGGGACGCTGATCGGGGGGTATGGCTTTGTTTTCGACGACGGCAAAGCGATTTTGATGAGCGACGAGACCGCGAGAACGCTAATATCTAACCTAGATTTGATTTTATTGCCGCCGCGCCGCGCCGCTTTGGGGTCAAAAACGGGCGATCGCGGGTCAGGCAAGGGGGGAGTTGCACCAAGAGCAGAAAACGCGAAAAAAGGGCAAATCCAGCAAAAAGAGGGCGACAATGCGGCGATCACGTGAGATTAAAGAGATCGCGAACGGATTAAATCCGCCAAATAAAATGATAAAATACGACGTTAGAAAGAGCCAAAAAAAAGGATTAAAAAATGAATAAAGACCCGATCGATACGAGCGAAATAAAAGCGTTTATCGCAAAATTAAACGACGTAGGACGATCGCAATTGCCCTATGCAATGCAAGTCGCGATCAATAATACCGCGAGAGAGGCGCAAGACGAGGCGCTAGAAATTATCAAAAGAGATTTTGAAAATGATACAGAATGGTATTTGCCTTCGCGCCGTTTTGGTTTGCGCGTCGTTCGCGCCACGAAAAAAAATCTAACCGCTACGATCGGATTTAACGCTATTAAAAACGGATCGCATTTTATCGAGAGCCATATAACCGCACAAGATCGCATTGCGGACACAAGAAAGGGTATTCTAGTCCCGACTGATCGATTTTTTGAACTATACCCTAACGCGAGGACAAATAAAGCGCGAGTTAAACTTGTTAGCAGATTGTTAAAAGACAAATCAAAAAATAGGATTTTTGAAGCGCGAGCGCATAAAAACGAGTATATTTTTCAACGGCTAAAAGGCAAAGTAAAATCAAGCAGAACGGGTAAAACGATATTAAACCGATCCGCGCTTCCGTTGTTGAGCGTTATGGACAAAACGAAATACAGGAAACGTTTAGAACTTATAGGAATTGTTCAAACTATTTTTAATAAAAACTTTAATAAAAACTTTTATACCGCTTTTCAAAAAGCGTTAGAAACTAGGAAAAGTAAATGAATATAAACGTTAATAATTTGTCTAGGTTCTCCCCAGCAAAAACACTTGCGGGTAAGGGCGACCCCGTGTTTTTTTCAGTGATAGAAATTATACAGGGTACACTCCACACTCCAATCAGGGACAGCGATGGCTGGTTTTGATAGCGCGTATGTAAAGCCACACGAAAACGGCGCGGACGCACTTGTAACAAGTAGCAGATTAGCGCGTTTTGCGGGGGTAGATAAACAGACTATAAGCGATTGGCGCGGCGAGGGTATGCCAGCGGTTAAGCAATTTGAAAAAATATATTTATATCCGATGGGCGAGTGCGTGAAATGGTGTATATTAAACGAAAAAATAAAAGACGTTACATTAAAAGAAAGATTGCCACGCGAGGCATACGCGCCAGCCGCTAGGGATAGACTAGCTAGCGCATTACAAAAAGAGTTTGATTTGGATATTAAAAAAGGATTATATTTTAATATCGACGAAATAAAAGCCCTCGATCAGAAAGTAATGACGCAGATTAAAAACGGGATTTTATTAGCTGAAACCGAATTATGCGCCGAATTAAAAGACGAGGAATTAAAAGTAAACATTAAAAAAAGGTTTCGCCAAGCGTTAGAAAACCTTACGTCATTAGATGATTTAGTTTTAAAAAAGCCGCAATTTGAACAAAAAAGCCTATTTGATGATTAGAAATGAAATTGTTGATAAAGTAGCATTAGAAATACTATCAATTTTTAAGCCAAAAGCGGATATAACTATAAGCGAGTGGGCAGATCAGAACAGAGTTTTGTCGCCCGAAGCTAGCGCGGAAGCGGGAAAATGGCGAACGGATAAAGCGGAATATCTACGCGGAATTATGGACGCTTTTTGCGATCCGAAAATCCACACGATTGTCGTTATGAGTAGCTCACAAGTTGGGAAAACTGAAGTCATAAATAATGTTGTTGGTTATCATATAGAACACGACCCCGCGCCGATATTAGTAGTCCAGCCGACTGTCGATCCGATGGCTAAGGCTTGGAGTAAAGATCGCCTCGCTCCTATGCTAAGAGATACGCCGTCATTGCGCGGGCGCGTCAAAGAGGCGAGATCACGCGATAGCGGTAATACAATTACCCACAAGAGTTTTGCGGGCGGGCATATATCAATCGTTGGCGCAAACTCGCCCGCTGGTCTCGCGTCGAGACCTATAAGGATCGTTTTGTGCGACGAAGTTGATCGCTATCCAAACAGCGCGGGAGCGGAAGGCGATCCGATCAATCTAGCGTTTCGCCGCGCTGAAACTTTTTTTAATAGAAAATGCGGTATTTTTAGCACGCCGACCATTAAGGGAGCGAGCAGAATTGAAGCCGCATTTGATACTAGCGATCAACGTCGTTTTTTTGTTCCCTGCCCGCATTGCAAAACGCCGCAGATTTTAACTTGGTCTAATGTAATTTGGGATAAAAAAACGAGCGCGGACGGCAAAGAAGTTATTGAAAATTATCCGCAAACTACCCGATATTATTGTAAAGAGTGCGGCGCGGCGTGGGACGATAAAGAACGCATAGCCGCCGTCAAAAAAGGCGAATGGATCGCCGCGAAAGAAACAACAGGGATAGCGGGGTTTTGGATAAACGCCTTATACAGCGCGTGGAAGCCATTATCCAGCCGCGTCGAGGAGTTTATAAACGCTAAAAAAGACGGCGCGGAAAGCCTTAAGACTTTTATTAACACGACGCTCGGCGAAAGTTGGGAGATCGGCGGCGATAAAGCGGACGAGACCGAGTTATTAAAACGAGTGGAATTATACGATACGCCCGATCCAATTGTGTTAATAACAGCCGCTATAGATACGCAAGACGATCGTTTAGAATTAAAAATAATGGGGTGGGCTGATAAAGAGGAAAGTTATATTTTAGACTACGTGATTATAGCTGGAAGTCCAGCTAATGATCGGGTATGGCAGGAGTTAGATTTACAGCTTGATCGCGAATGGGACGGCTTAAGAATTGCGAGATTATTTATTGATAGCGGCGGTCATAATGCAGATCAGGTTTATAAGTGGGCGAAAAGAAACGAGCATAAAGGATTTTTTGCAATAAAAGGCAATAGCGATTTTAACGCGCCGATAATTCAACGCCCAAAAAGACTTAATACAAGCAAGTATAAACCGCTGTTGTGGTCTTTAGGGGTTTCGACGGCAAAAGAACAATTATTGTATAGACTTTTGCAAATAAAAGAGCCTAGCGCGGGATATATCCATTTTAAGAAAAATCTATGCGACGAGACATATTTTAAGTCTTTGACGTCTGAAAAACTAGTTACAAAGTGGGCGATGGGAAAAGCCACAAGGCGATGGGAATTGACTAAAGGCGCGAGAAACGAAGCGTGGGATTTATTAGTTTATAATTTCGCCGCGATGAAAAGTTTAAATCCAAGCTGGGAAGCGTTAAAAAGATATAAAGAAAACGCGCTAATAGCCGCGAAAAAAGCCGCGCAAGACAAAGAGAAGCCCGCGCCCGTTAAACCGCTAAAACGACGCGCTAGCGGCTTTATAACCGCTTATAAATAACGGACGTTAAAAACTCGTAGGACTTGTCTACATATGGTCTTAAGACGTTTAATTCCGCGTGAGTGTATCGGTTAAACGCTTCGCGCTTTTTTTGCGAGTGATTGCTAAATCTTTTTACAAGATATTCAGGGCAGCCATTATTTAACAATTGCGTTATAGCAAACGATCGGAATGAATGGATAGTTAAGCGAGATTTGCGATCGGCGGTTTTATTGTTTGGGATAACTTTATCGATTATTTTTATAGTTTCTTTTCTTAAAGTTGTTATACCTACGTTTATAAGTTTTTTATTATTTTTCATTTCTTTTGTTAGATAATCTATTAAGATATTAGCGATCGGAATTGTATAAAGCCACTCTTTATTATTCGCGGTTTTCGCCTTTTCATCTATTAGCCTAATTGTTTTTTCTTTTAAGTTTATATCCTCGTTTTTAATACTCGCGATCGCGCCGCCGCGCCCGCCAAAACAGACGGCGAATAAACAAAAATTAAAAATCTCGCGATCCGATTTAGCTAAGGTTAATATATTTATAATTTCGTCGATCGTATATGTTCGATCTTTTACATTATTCAGATTTGTTATTAACGGATATTGTTTTAAAAAAGACGGCACGGGGTTTTTATCTACTCGCGGTTCGTCTTGGTTTAATTCCGCGTTAAAAGCGGCGCGAATTACGGCAAATAAAATCTGTATCGTTCCGTAGTCTAAAGTTTTTATTGCATTTTCATAAATCGCTTTTAGAATGGTTTTATTTACATATCTAGGATCAACGTCGCCGATAAAGTTTTCTATATGATTTTTATAATATCCCAAATAATCTTTTTTAACTTTCTCATTTTTCAAAGAAGCCAAATAATCATAAAAAATATCCTTAAAAGTTACGCTTGATCGACCCCTTAAAATCGCGTTTATATCTCGCTCCTCGTCAGGGCGTAGCGTAAAGCCTTTTAACCTTTTCTTAAGCGCATTAAACCAAATTAAGACGTCGTCAAGTTTGTAAAATCCTAAATCGTCCGCGCTTTTCTTTTTCGATTGTTTCAATTCCTCGCGCCCGATCGATCGCCATACTTGGCTTTTACTTCGCGGATCGTAAAAAACAAGAGAAAGATAATCAAATCCATCTTTACCTTTTAATCTATAAATCCCCCGATATTTTGGATCGTTCTCTTCTTTTGCGACCGATCGATAGCGCGTTTTTTTCTCCATCTCGTCCTAATCCCGTCCTAATAAATGATACCATAGAATGCCATAGAATGCCATAGAATGCCGACGACTTTAACCACAAATAAACCCACTCCTAGAAAGGCGCGGCACTCTACGACAAGGATTGTTAAAAAACAATAAAAAAATATAAGCTATAAGCCTTTGCCAAGCCCGTCTTGCCTTCCTTGCCGCGTTGGCTACGCGTTTGAAAGCAAGTTGTAACTTAAAACGATATAATTGCCGACAATTTCGCTATCGCGAGGAGCGGTTTTTGAATATACACGAGTTTCAGGCAAAAGAGATATTACGGCGTTACGGAGCGGCGGTATTAAACG
>JAISRI010000081.1 GCA_031273735.1 Helicobacteraceae bacterium | reverse complement strand
CGGCGGGGTTAAAAAGATAATTGACTATACGCTTGAATGTAGACCTACGGCATCGGGTCTAGCCACCGCCGTAACTAAGGCGACTTGCAATGGTTGGCAACCTTACGGCAACCCATTTGCTACCAACGCTGAATTTTGTCAGGCGATAGTGAAATACGAAGAAGATAAGGAGCAAACAAAATGAATCCAGCACGACAAGAAACGCTAAAAGCGGCGATAACAAAGAGATGGCGTAAAGAGTTAGAAAACCGCCCTATGGAAATAGTGTTCCGTATAACGCGCCGGCGGTATCGCGGGGTATGCTAACGGCAGGATCTACATCATCGAAAGCGAAATAATCAACAGCTATTCAACGGGAAACGTAAGCGGATATGAGAGTGTCGGCGGTATTGCGGGGTATGTTGCATACTCCTCCCCAATAACCAATAGCTACTCAACGGGAAACGTTAGCGGAGATGAGTATGTCGGCGGTATCGTAGGATATATTATTGGTTTTTCTACAATCGAAAACAATGCCGCGATCAATCAAGAGGTTAACGGATCGTCATATGTAAATCGCATAGTCGGATATATATACGAAGGTAGCGCTCAAAACAATTTCGCGTTTAGCGGTATGACCACAAATTTCGGCTTTTCAAACGCGGGTTCTTTATCTTATCACGGAACAAACAAATCCGATAGCGAGCTTATAACGCGATCGACTTATGAGGACGGTTTAGGTTGGCGCTTTGGCGACGACGACGCAAATCCTTGGAAAATAAACTCGGACAAAAACAACGGCTACCCTTACCTCTATTGGCAGAAGTAACAATTGCCAATTTGTCATTCCTGCGGAAGCTATCGCTCCGCGCGGGAATGACCGCGTTTTGTTAGTTCGGAAGCGTTTTGGGCAAGCGTAAAGACGGCGATAAACCTATAAGCTATAAGCCTTTGCCAAGCCCGTATTGCGTTCCTTGCCGCGTTGGCTACGCGTTTGAAAGCAAGTTGTAACTTAAAACGATATAATTGCCGACAATTTCGCTATCGCGAGGGGCGGTTTTGAATTACGCGAGTTTCAGGCAAAAGAGATATTACGGCGTTACGGCGCGGCGGTATTAAACGGCGGCGAGGCGCGAACTTCTAGCGAAGCGCGAGCGCCCGACAAGATCGAAAAGATCGCGAGCGACTTTAGATAACCTTTATCGAAAACCGCGCTGGTTTTCGCGTTTAGCGTTTTTTTAAATTCCCGCCTCTTACCGCCATAAGCAGGCGGGAAAACGGGCGGCTATTTTTTTAATAACCTATCAAATAGCTTATCTACGCCGTCTCGAACCGCTTCATTGACGTTGCCTTTTGTGGAATCAACGGCGGTATTGCCTGCGGAATCCGTAATCTCTTTGCCCGCGTTTGGCTCTTGCGATTCTTTTGAGGCGCAAGAAGCAAACGCTAAAACCGCGCAAACGAGAGCTAGACTTTGCGTTAGCTTTTTCATCGTATTGCTCCTTAATTTTTTTCGTCCGGCAGGTTTAACGCGCCTTTAGCCGCGTTTATATATCCGCTCGCCGCCATCCAAGCGTTACCGCCGCCGCTTCCGACTTTTCCGTCGCTTGCTTTGTAAAGATCGACTGCCGCGGCGTCCGCTTCTACTGCGGCGCTAACAAGCGCTTTTTGTTTTTCTAGTATTTTAACGGTGGCGGCGCGCTGTATTCCAAAGGCTTCCGTCTTATATTTCAGTTCCAAATCGCTTCTTTGCGCCCATTTTGCCTCGCAAACTCCGGGCGCGGGAACGTCTTTGGGAGATAATAACTCTTCGTAGCATGCCCAACTTTCTTTGCGGAGTTTTTCGAACTGCGGATCGTATTTCGCGCGTATTTTGGCGATCTCGGCGTCTGCCGTTTTTGCGATCTTATTGACTTCGGTTTGCGTAGTCTTCAGTAATTTGCCGTATGTTTCGGTTGCGTTGCTATGACGCTCGATCGCCTTTCCTATCCGCTCGTTTTTGGCGTTTTCCGCATCCAATTCGCGCCCCGATCGCTTGTCGACTTTATCGGGATTTTTCGCTATCCACGCGTCTATGCGTTTTTTGCGCGACGGCTCGGAGAGATAGCGTTCGATTTGCTTTTCGTCCATATTCGAAATAGCCTTGCGTTCTTCTTTGGTCAAAGCGCCAAGAACGGTGTTTTGCGACGCTTTTTCCATAAACCGCTCCGACATCTCCTCTTCGCTCATACCGCTTTCCGCCATCGCCATCATCTCTTCCATAGTCATACCTGACCCGCTTAATCGCGAATTAATGTCGCTCATCTGTTTATCCAGCGCTTTTTGCGTCAATTTTTCCTGATCGGCTTGGCTCATATTTTTGATCTGATCGACGCTCATACCGTCCAAACCGGCAGCCTCCATCTGCGCTTTTACTTGCGCTTCATTACTTTGCAATATCTCTTGTTGCAACTTGTTTTGATCCGCTTCGCTTAGCTCTTTTCCGCTCTGCATCGCTTTGAGAGACGCGTTACTTGCGCCTAGCGATTGCATCGCCTCTTTTTGTATAGCTTGGGAAATTTGCTCGTCAAGTTTTGCGATCGACTTTTGGAAAGCCGCCGTATTACCCTTTGCCAAATCCTGCGCCGAAGGTAGCGCGGGACATTGCGAAATCGCCGATTGCGGAGTAAGCTCGGCAGTCGTCGCGCCTACTGAAAAAACGAGAACGAAAACGCCTGCAAGTAGCGCGCGTTTGCCCGCTTTTACGCGGTTAAGCGGTAAGGAACAGAAGACGGAGCTTTGCTCCCCCCCCCCCCCCCAATATGGAGGCTTTAGGAGACTTATAAGAAAACATAGGAACTCCTTTGAAATGAAATTGAAGCAGAATTGTAACTTAAAACGATATAATTGCCGACAATTTCGCTATCGCGAGGAGCGGTTTTTGAATATACACGAGTTTCAGGCAAAAGAGATATTACGGCGTTACGGAGCGGCGGTATTAAACG
>JAISRI010000057.1 GCA_031273735.1 Helicobacteraceae bacterium | reverse complement strand
ATTATCTAGCGCGTAAAACAATGCGCTAGAGATTCTTTCTTTTGAACGCCATATACTTTGCGTCAACTTTGGATTTCTGTAAGAGTTCATAACGTCTATTTCGGAGGTTTTTGCAGATTTTGTCATATTAACCTTCTTTTTTGGCAAGCTCTTGCGCCGAGACGATCGGTATGGACGCAATGTATAGCCGTCTCGCCCGATTCCGTCAAACAAACAACCGATCGCAAAAAAGCCGAATTAAGAATTGTAGCCAAAAATCCATAGAGCAAACCCTATTGCAATCAACTTTCCAGAAGAGCTAAAAGAGCATAAAGAGGAGATTCTTAAAGACTTCAAAGAGGCTTATGAGGCTTCTTTTGGCGGTTGGGGGATTTACAATGAAGACACAAAGGCTTACAGAGCGTTTTCGAATACGAAGGAGAGGTAATATGAGCGAAGAGGAGCTAAATAAGCTATACGAAGGATTGTCCGACTTAGAAAAGGCGGAGTTCAAGAGGTCGCTAGACTTTTATAAAACGAAAGATTTAGCATAGCGACATACCAATAAACGCCCGCATAGCTAATCGCGAAAGGCGAAGCATAAGTTGCGAAGGAAGCGCCGATCCTCAATCGTTCGTGGGTTTTGAAATACGCGCGGCTTCCTCTGCGCCTGGCGCTCCTCCGTTCCACTACGGAGCGAGGCGATACACCGTGTTTTGGATTCCCGCCTTCCTCCGCGATTGACGGCTGGAACAGCCTATCGCTCCGTCGCGGGAATGACGAGAATACGATCCGTATGTTTTCGGCATTTCGTTTAATCCTTTTGGATTCCCGCCTACGCGGGAATGACGAGATCGGACGCGCTACGCTAAAGTCGCGGGAATGACGGCGGTTGTGGGATTTGAGAAAATGCGCGAGTTTTCGGAATTTCTGCGCGGAACGGTAGCTTCCAAAGAAAGCGTAACTGCGAAGGAAGGCAGAAGAAAACGCGGAAAATTACGCTCAGGTAACAAGGCAAAAGCGACGGTTATATTAAATCCGCGTTAAAAATGCTTAAGTCTGGGGCGGACGATCAGAAACGTAATCAAAAGCCAAACAATAGGGACTATAAAAGCTATGACGCCGTGCCGATCTCCAATTGTTATCGCTGGAGCGTAAAAAAGCAGGCTGAAAAATAAGACCCATGCGCCAGATCGGTTTTTGGCAAAGCGCGGCGAATATATGCCAATCGTCGCGGCTGGCAACGAGATTAGCGTGAAAATTACGGCAAGAAGCGCCCAAGTTAGATCTTTAGCGGTACCACGGCTTGTTTTAGCCTTCTGCCAATGCTCGATTATCCCGCCGTATTCAAGCGCGCGCGCTTTGCCCGTTTCATTAACTCTCATCAACTCGTAATCCATCTGCCGAACGCCCTCTTCGCTCGTCTCGTAACCGCGTCCGTTTTGCAGATTAAGCCGCAAAATCCCGCGATTGTTGCTTACCTTCGCGCTATCGGCTAAAACAAAGATTCCCGCGCCGTTTGAGTTGGCGCGCGAATAAAGCGCGACCTCTTTATAGCTATCAACCCCCTCCTGCGCTCCGACGAATAGAAGCCAATCGCCGAATTTCTGCCCAAACTCGCTAGCGCGGATATTGATCTGCGCGTCGTCCTGTTTTTCATACAGAAAAGCCTTTTGTAGATACTGCGCTTTTGGCGCTACGATCATACCCAACACAAAAAGCCCGATCGCTAGCGCTACGGCAAGAGGAACAAACGGGCGCATAACTCTCCAAACGCTTGCTTTCAGGCTAAAAAACACGATCGTTTCTAGATCGCCGCTTAAACGCGATAGGGTTGTCGCCAAATCCGCAAAGAAGGTAATGGGCAGAACATATAAAAAAATCTGCGGCGTTTGCGCTAGATACAAAAAAAACATTTCTGAAAAGCTGATCTTCACGACCGCCGTCATCGCCGAGAGCTGAACGAACGAAACCATCGTGGCGATCAAAAAAAGCGCGCCAAATAGCGGGAAAAAGCCCGTCCATAGTTGCGATAAAAGATAGCTATCCAATAAGGATTTACGTTTCCAAATCATAATTTTGGCATATTAGCAAAAGCGACGTTTGGCATAATGGCGTAAATACTTTTTAGAGGTCTTAAATGAATATCGCGGAATTTGAAAAAGAGATTGAAACCTTTCAAAAAAGCGGCGATTATAAAGAGCCGTTGGCTTTTGGCATAGCGCGGGTCGATTGCGCCAAAACCGCTCCCGATCGGGTTTTGCAGGCGACGTTTGCCGCTGTCAACTATAAGGAAAACTTTAAGAGCGCGGCGGTTTTTCAAAACGCTTTGAAGCTATGCGGCGAAAGCCTCGAAATAGGCGGCGCGGAGTTGATCGCGCCTATTAACGCCCGCTTTATCAACGAGGCGCTAAACCTCTTTGAACCGTTTATCGACGAGGCGACGGGCGACGCGCACAAAAACGTTCAGGTTTTGATCGCTTTGGCGAAGATCGGTTCGGATTCTCTAGCGGATTACCGCGTCGTTTTTTTATTTGAGGACGTTGCGCCTAAAAGCGTAGAGGCGGTTTATTTGAAACTCTACGCGCTATCGACGGGCAAAGCGGCTTTGCGATCTTTGAACTTAGACGGCGCGTTTGGCGTTCTGCCAAACGTCGCGTGGGTCGAAAACGAGCCGATCGAGCTTGATTGGTTAAGAGAGAACGAGATCGAGCTAAAACTACGCGGCGAGTTTCCAAAAATCGATTACGTCGATAAGTTTCCGCGCTATTTGCAACATATTATTCCCGCAGACAACACGCGGATTTTGGACGGATCAAAGGTTCGTTTTGGGGCGCATATTGCGGCGGGAACGACGATTATGCCGGGCGCGAGTTACGTTAATTTCAACGCGGGAACGACGGGCGCGTCGATGATCGAAGGGCGGATTAGCTCTAGCGTCGTCGTCGGCGCGGGATCGGACGTAGGCGGAGGCGCGTCGATCTTGGGCGTTCTTAGCGGCACGAGCGGCAAACCGATAACGATCGGTAAAAATACGCTTTTGGGCGCGAACTCCGTAACGGGTATTCCGCTTGGCGACGGGTGCATAGTCGACGCGGGAATCGCCGTATTGGAGGGAACCAAAATCGCGATCGACGACAAAGAGGCGATCGAGATCGCAAAGGTCAATCCATCTTTTCACGTTAGCGGCGAAAAAACGCAGATTGTTAAAGGCGGCGATCTAGCGGGTTTGCACGGGATTCATTACCGCGTTAATAGTCAAACGGGGCAAACGCAAGCCTTTAGAAGTAAACGCGAAGTCAGACTAAACGCCGAATTGCATTAACGAGCGCTTTGATCCGATTAGCTGAGAAACTGAATATCTTGGCTCAAGACTTATGCGCTTTAATTTGGCGCTAAAAATGAAAGAGGTAAAAAAGCGCTACGTTGAAGTTATTACTTCAAAAGGCGGCAAATTACGCAAGTTTTCTAATTTCGCCGAACAATTCTTAGAGGAGAAGCTAGTTGAACCTAAAAGCAATAAGAAAGAATTTGTTAAAAGCAAAAACGACATATCGCAACCGTAACAAATAAGGAGAATTCTAAAAATGGATAAACTCAAACTACGTACCCCAGACCTTGTCGAGCGGAATTTCGCGACGCTTGCGGCGCTATTTCCTAACGCTGTAACGGAGACGATTGCGGGTTATGAAAAGGACAAAAACGGCGACGACATTATCGCAAAGCCGATCATTGAACGGGCGATTGACGCGGATATTCTCGCGCAAGAGATAAACGCGCATATTGTGAGCGGTAAAGAGGAGCGCTATCAATTCACTTGGCCAGATAAGAAAAAGTCCATACTTTTAGCCAACGCGCCTATTGCCGCTACTTTGCGTCCATATCGCGAGGAGAGCGTGGATTTTGACAATACGGAAAACTTATATATTGAAGGCGATAATCTTGATGTGTTAAAACTATTACGCGAAACTTATTTGAACCGCGTCAAAATGATATACATTGATCCGCCGTACAATACGGGTAATGACTTTATCTATAATGACGACTTCGCGGAAGATACGGATGAATTTTTAGCGCGTGATGGGCAGTATGATGAAGATGGTAACCGTATGATACCAAATCTTGATAGCAACGGACGATTCCATACCAACTGGCTAAATATGATTTATCCGCGCTTGCGCATTGCAAAAGATTTGCTCCGCGATGATGGTGTGATATTTATCAGTATTGATGATAGTGAGGTAGAGAATTTAAAGAAAATTTGCAATGAGACGTTTGGGGCAAGTAATTTTAGAAACACTATTCTGACAAGGCGTAGAATTAAAAGTCTAAACTCACAATTTGCTGACAATGGACTATTTAGCATGAACGTAGGGTTTGAATATGTATTGATTTATGCTAAGAGTCCTTCATTCTTAATGAAAGCGATTCGCATGAAAAAGGAAAACTCATCTAAAAAAGGGCGTTGGGATGTATTTTGGAGCAATGCCGATAGACCAACTATGCGCTACGATTTATTAGGATTTACTCCTATGACGGGACAATGGCGTAATTCAAAAGAAAAGGCTGATATTGCGGTGGCAAACTATCAGAAATACATAAATGAATTTTCAAATACAATGACACTTGAAGAATACTATGAAAAAACAGGGGTAGGCGAATATATCCGCAGAATTCCTGATGGATATGGTAAAAATGGTGGTGTCCAACATTGGGTAGCACCGTCAGATAGCTCTCTGCGCACAAGCAACTGGACAGATATTGAAGTTTCACAGATCAGTAAAGAAATTGACTTGCCTTTTGACAACCCAAAGAGTAAACAGTTGATCATAGAACTGATTAGGGTATCAGGAGCTAATGCTGATGATATAATCCTAGACTTCTTCTCCGGTTCCGCCACAACCGCGCATGCCGTTATGCAACTAAACGCCGAAGATGGAGGTAAGCGTAAATTTATTATGGTGCAACTTCCTGAAAGTTGCGATGAAAAGTCAGAAGCATACAGGGCCGGCTATAAAAATATTTGCGAAATCGGCAAAGAGCGCATTCGCCGCGCAGGAGCAAACATCAAGGATGAGATTAAAATCGCAAACAAACAAATAAAATTGGGCGAAGAACCAAAACAAGCGCCCGACATTGGTTTTCGCGTTCTTAAACTTGATAGCGGTAATATGAAAGACATTTATTGCACGCCGCAGGAGTATTTTGAACGCACTCAAGGCGCTCTTGACGGACTTATCGATAACATTAAACCCGATAGAACGCATGAGGATTTGCTCTTTTCCGTTATGCTTGATTTTGGCATTCTTTTATCGAGTAAGATTGAGGTTTTGAAGATAAATGGGCGCGCAGTGTATAATGTGGAGGACAACTATTTGCTTGCGTGTTTTGAGGCGGTGGACAATGATACTGTAACCATATTGGCGCAGATGAAGCCCCGCTATGCCGTATTCCGCGATAGTAGTTTTGCAAACGATAGCGCGCTTGTAAACTTTGAGCAGATTTTCAAAACATACAGCCCTACAACGATACGCAAGGTGTTGTAAATGAAATTTCATTTTAAAATCCAATCGTTTCAGACGGAGGCTGTACAAAGCGTTATCGACGTATTTAGCGGTCAAAGCAAACAAGAGAGTATCAACTACCGCCATAATGTCGGCGGATACGAAAACCAGACAATCGCCGAACGGTCGCTATTTGATGAAGAAGCCGAGATAGGATACCGCAACGCGGCGATAGAGCTTTCAGGCGAGCGCCTTTTGAAAAATATCCGCGATATTCAGACAAAAAACAATATCAAACTATCAAGCGCCCTTTCGCGCGAGCTTGGCGCGGCGAGTCTTGATGTGGAGATGGAGACGGGTACGGGTAAAACATACGTCTATATCAAGACAATGTTTGAGCTAAATAGATGTTATGGTTGGAGCAAGTTTATCGTAGTCGTACCGAGTATCGCTATACGCGAGGGAGTGAAAAAGACTTTTGAAATCACGCGGGAACACTTTATGGAGTCGTATAAGAAAAAAGCGCGTTTCTTTGTATACAACTCCGCTAACTTGCGCCAACTGGACGAGTTTGCGCAAAACTCCGGTATAAATGTGATGATTATCAACATTCAGGCGTTTGCAACGAGTCTAAAAGAAGACGGCAGAAGCAAAGAGGCGCGCATAATATACTCTAAACGCGACGAGTTTGGAAGCCGCCGCCCGATTGATATTATCAAGGCAAACCATCCGATAATCATTCTTGACGAACCGCAAAGAATGGGCGGCGCGACAACGCAAAACGCTTTGAAAAACAACTTTAGCCCGCTATTTTCGTTGAATTATTCGGCGACGCATAAAACGCGACACAATCTGATTTATGTCCTTGACGCGCTAGACGCGTTCAATAAGTATCTTGTGAAAAAAATCGAAGTCAAAGGACTTGAAGTTAAAAATCTGCGCGGCACAGACAAATATATCTATCTTGCCCAAATTATACTCGATAGCAAAAAGCCGCCGCGCGCGCGTCTTGAGTTTGAGGTGAAACGCCAAAATGGCGTCAAACGCGAAACGCGTATTATGGATGTAGGCGATAGCTTGTATACTAAATCTAATAATTTGGAACAGTATAAGGGATTTTCAATCGCCGAGATTGATCCGATTAGGAGCGTCGTTACCTTTTCAAGCGGCGATAAACTGATGGTGGGAGAATCGGGCGGAGATACTAATGAACACGATATCCGACGCATTCAGATACGCGAAACTATTCTCTCCCATTTTGATAAAGAGGAGGAACTTTTCAAAAGCGGCATTAAGTGCTTATCGCTATTTTTTATCGACGAAGTGGCAAAATACCGTCGATACAACGAAAACGGCGACGAGGTACTCGGCGAGTACGGCAAAATATTCGAGGAAGAGTATAACGCTACGCTAAACGAGCGGCTAACGCTATTGCCCCCGCGTTATCAAGAATACCTATGTAAAATAGATACGTCATCAACGCATAGGGGATATTTCTCCATAGACAAACAAGGTCGCGCCATAGATAGCGCCCTCAAGCGCAACGGCGAATTTTCAGACGACGTCTCGGCGTATGACTTGATACTTAAAAATAAAGAGCGTCTATTGTCGTTTGAAGAACCGACGCGCTTTATTTTTTCGCATTCCGCGCTTCGCGAGGGGTGGGATAATCCGAATGTGTTTCAGATTTGTACGCTAAAACATTCCGACAATGCCACGGCAAAACGACAAGAGGTTGGACGCGGCTTGCGCTTATGCGTCAATCAAGCGGGCGATAGACAAGATATTGACGTTTGCGGCGAGGAGAGCGTCCATACCGTTAATAAACTGACGGTTATCGCGAGCGAAAGCTACAAGAGTTTTGTGGCGGATTTGCAGAGCGAAATTCGCGATGATTTATACGAGCGACCGACAAAAGCGAGTATAGAGTATTTTACGGGTAAATCCGTCAAAATCGGCGAAAATACGCATGAAATTACAACTGCGGAGGCGACTGCCATATATCGCTATCTTATTCGAAATGATTATGTTGATGATAACGACATAGTTACGGATACATATCGCGCTACCGCGCAAACAAACGGCTTTGCGCCGCTAAAACCAGAATTAACTTCATTTGCCGATGGTATTCACAAGCTCATACAGGCTATCTTTGACCCAAGCGCAGTTGCCGATATGGTAGACAACGGACACAAGGTGGAACTAAAAGATAACCCTTTTAACCAAGAAAATTGGGTGAAATTCAAGGATTTGTGGGAAAGAATCAATAAGCGATACGCTTACACGGTGGACTTTGACGCGAACGAGCTGATTAAAAATTCTGCCGCCGCGCTAAATAGGGATCTATATGTAGCCAAACTTCAGTATACGCTAACAGAAGGGGAACAAAGCGGCGCGGAGTTCAATATATTAGGCGCTAAAACGCAAACATTAAAACATCGGCGGGGTAGCTCGGTAAGATACGACCTTATCGGAAAAATCGCGGAGGCTACTACGCTAACTCGCCGTAGCGTCGGCGAGATAATCAATCTACTAACGACAGATAAAAGGTATATGTTTTGTATAAATCCCGAAGAGTTTATACAAAAGGTCGCGGAAGAGATAAATAGACAAAAAGCGGCTGTTATCGTGGAGCATATACGCTATCAACCAAGCGCGGAGGAACCGTACGCGCAGGATATTTTCAATATCGGTAAATCATCGCAAGAGTATGCGAACGCGCTTAAAACAAAAAAGGCGATACAAGAGTATGTGTTCACAGACGGCGCGGCGAAAGAAAACGTGGAGCGAACTTTTGCCAAAGATTTGGACGCGGCGGACGAGGTAGTCGTTTACGCAAAACTTCCGCGAGGACCAAAAGGGTTTTCTATCCCTACGCCGGTTGGCAACTATTCCCCCGATTGGGCGATTACATTTAAAAAAGGCTCCGTCAAGCATATATTTTTTATCGCGGAGACGAAAGGTACGATGGATAGTTTAAATCTGCGCCAGATTGAACAGGCGAAAATCTCTTGCGCGAAGAAGCTATTTAATAATATCTCGACAAGCGGCGTGAAATACCACGAAGCGGATAGCTATCAGAGCCTGCTTGACGTAATACAAACGCTCTAGATCGTCATTTTATAACCGCAACGTCGCGGAGGCAGTCGTCGGCAATGCCCCATATAAAACTTACGATTGAGTTGTAGGTCTGAGTATCCATAATTTCCGTCTTTCTTAAATGATGATCGCGTCGTAAAAAAGAAAGTTAGAAGTGTAGCAAAGAGAACTTTTGAAAATTATCCGCCGAGCAGATCGGCGGAACTAG
>JAISRI010000025.1 GCA_031273735.1 Helicobacteraceae bacterium | reverse complement strand
CCGCTTACCGCGATCAGCGCCTGTTTTAACGCGCGGTGCGCGTGATGACCGCGCCGAACGTTTTTTGCGGTATTAAATATGTAATAGACCCTTTCGATCGCAAACGGAACCTCTTTTCCGCCGTTTATAGCCGCTAAAGAACCGCGCTCGTCGCCCTTGTTCGCAAACTCCAAAAAGCGGATATTCAACGTCTTTCTTTCATATTAAGTTCGTATAGCGTCGCGTATTTCAAAAATATATGTATCGACGAGCTAAACGCCGCGATCAAACCGGGCGTTCCGTCCAAAAATCCGCGTTTTAATAGATACGCTTTAACAAATCCAAAAAACGGGCGCAAAAATATGGTCGATATATTTACGCGTTCGCCGCGTTTATAGTAACTTTTCGCGCCAATTTGCGCGTAGTTAATCAACTTTGTAAAATGTTCGTTTATATTTGCGTAAGAGTAGTGATCCAAACGCCCGTTTATTTTTCCTATTTTGCCGTCTATCGTCATAACTTCGTGCGGCTCGTTTCCTATGCAACGGACGTTAGCGCTTTTTCTGCCTATACGCATAACAAAATCGGGTTGCCACATATACTTTAGCCGCCGTCCTAAATAGACGCTTTGACGACTGATTTTATAACCGTCGAAAGAAGGGTTTTTCAGCTCGTTCAATATATTCGCTTTAAGTTCTTTAGTAACTACTTCGTCTTGATCAAGCAAAAATACCCACTCGCTTTTGCAAAGTCCGATAGCGGCGTTTGCCTGCGCGATAAAACCTTCCCATTGACGGGTTACTACTTTCGCGTTATATTTTTTCGCGATCTCGCAAGTTGCGTCCGTAGAGCCGCTATCGACTATTAAAATTTCGTCCGCTAAATCCTCTAGCGATTCCAAAACTTTTTCAAAACGGCTTGCGCCGTTAAACGTTCTAATAGCGATCGACAAGTTCAATATCCGCTCCTTTCGCATACGGCAAGAACCGCTCGCAATTAACAAAAGCGAAGCGATCGCAAACGCGGTTATCGACGTTTTCTAATGGAAGCCTCGCTTTTATGAAGCGCGCGGTATTTGCCGCGCGTAGTTGCGAATATATTATTGCGTTCGCGGCGTTTTTACATTGATTCTACTCAACATATAAATAGCCGTAGTTTTGGCTTTTGCGCGAAGCGGCGTTTAAGAGAGATTTTTAGATTTTTGCCGTTCTATTTCCCATAGAAAAGCGTATTTCAAAAAGATATAAACTCCTTTGCTAACCGCCGCGAAAAAACCTTGTAAGCCGTCTAAAAAACCGCCTCGTAGCAGATATGATTTCAAAACGCCGAGAATCGGATTTGCGAAGAGTTTGAAAAACGAGAATTTTTTGCCGTTTTGATTATAAGAGATCGCGCCCGTTTGCGCGTATGCGATTAGTCGCCGCCAATGATCGGCTAAGTCTTTATACGAATAATGCGTTAAAACGCCCTCTAAGCGTCCCGTTTTACCCTTGATAAATAATTTATCGTGCGGATCATAACCGCCCCAACGCGGATTTGCAGATCGCCTAACAAGCCGCAATTTACGATCGGGCTGCCACATAAAACGTAGCGTCCTGCCCAAATAGACGCTTTGGCGGTTGATCTCGTAACCGTCGCAATCGCCGTTTTCGACGACGTTTTTAATAGCGAGGGCAAGTTTCGGCGAAACGACCTCGTCGGCGTCGATCGCCAAAATCCAATCTTGCGAACATTTGTCCAACGCCGAATTTTTTTGAGCGATATGCCCTTTCCAATCTTCCTCGTAAACCTTTGCGCCGAAAGAGGCGGCAATCTCGCGCGTTTTATCTGTCGAATGCGAATCTACCGCTATGATCTCGTCCGCAATCGCTTTGATCGCCTCTAGCGATCGCGGAAGATTATCCTCTTCGTTAAAGACGACGATCGCGACCGATAAGCTCATATTCGCGCCTTGTCGCACGCGGCAAGATACGCCGCTAAAAACGCTTCGTCGCTAAAAACGCGGACGTTTTTATCGTGATTTTTGATCTTCTCGGCAAGAGTTCGCGGATCGCTTGGCGGCGTTATATTTCCGCTCGGCGCGATTTCGGGCGTCGCGCCTACGTTTGAAGCGATCAGGGGAACGCCTACGCTCATAATCTCAAACGCGACGCGACAGATCGCCTCCGATCCGATCGACGCGACGACTCCGACGTCAAAAGCGCTTATACAAGCTACAATATCGGAGCGAAAACCGGTTATAAAAGCGTGATTTGTCAAGCCGTTTTCGTCGATCATAGTTTGCAGATCGGCTATATCTAGATCGGCGCTATCGGTAACAAACAAAAGTTTATAGCGCGGATCGCTTTGACGTAGCGAGCGCGCCGCTTCGATCAGGGTTTTATGCCCTTTAACCTCGCTATATCTTCCCACAAAGCCGATTACAATATCGTTTTTGTTAAATCCAAACTCGCTACGGGCGCGATCTCTTCCGCTACGATCAAAGGCAAATTTTCGCGTATCTACCCCGCCGTAAATTACGTCGATTTGATCTTCGGGAGTTTGCAGACGATTTACAAATTCTCGTTTTAATAGATCGCAACTGACGATTACGCGATCGGCGCAAACGTTATGTAGAAAACGATTCGCGAAATTGTCTTTAGGTTTTCGCTCGTCGCCGCGAACGCGAATCAAGCGCCAAGCGGGTTTAGAAAAGTAGCGTTTTAGCGCGAAAAGCCAAAAAATCTCCCCGCGATGAGCGGTAATAAAATCGGGTTTGAATTCGCGTAAAAAACGATTTATTCTTCGCGTAAGCGCGAAAATCTTAAAGGGGCTATTTGTCGTAAAGTCGTCTTCGTAGGTTTTTATACCCATCTCTTTGGCTTTTCGCGCCGTTTCGGTATTGGGTAGCACGCCCGCAATTGTATCAAATCCGTTTGCTTGCAATAATCGGCATAGGTTTAACGCATACCACGCCGTCGCGTTATACCAACGCACGTTGATCAGATGAAAAAACCTCATTTATAAAAGCGCCTATTCTCGTTCATAACGCGCAGAATCGTTTGGGTATGATCGCCTATCAAAGAACCGTCGATAGGCTTATAACTAATCGTATCAAAGATTCTCGCGCCGTTAATAGGATCGGGGTGCGCGGAAAAAACCAACGTGTGAGAACCTTCCACAATCGCGTTATAATTCCAATTACCGATTATCGCGTATTCTCGCCGTTGAGCGGGATAAAAAAGATCGTCGCCGTTCGCGTAATCGCTCGGCGGATTTTGAACTCCCAAAAAGCGCATAATCGTCGGAAGAAAATCGGTATGGCTCGTTATGTAATCGATCGATCGCGGCTCTTCTCGCGGCAAACGCATAAAAAAGATCGGCTTTGTTTGCTCCTTAGAAAACGCGTGATTGTGTCCGAAACCGCCGCTTTCGTAAAACTCCTCGCCGTGATCGGCGGTTACGATAATTTTTGTGCGATCAAACGATCCGTTAGCCTTTAATTTTTCTATAATTTGCGCGATTAGAGAATCGTCGTAGTAAATCGCGTTTTTATATTGGTTGAAAAGAACGTTTTGTTCCCCTTCGCCGATCGTTAAATAGTTTTTATCGCCCTCTTTATCGGGTTTAAACTTCGCATAAGTTTGCGGATAGCTAAACTGATGCGGAGCGTCGTAAAAAATAAAGGCAAAAAACGGCTCCGTTAAGTTATGATCTAGCCACTTTATCGCCGCGTCGTTCATAGCGCGATCTCTCTGCCACGAATCGCCCTCGAAATTATCGATGATTTTATCGTTGATCTTGGCGAAAACACAGCGGCGAAACTCTGGCCAATTAAGATCGCTGGCGGCAAATATTTTTATATCAAATCCTCTAAAACTAAGCGCGTCGAATAAGAGGCTTTGTCGTTGGCGATCGAGAAAAGAAAACCAATAGGGCGCGTTTAGCCCGTAAAAGAAAGAAAAAACGCCAAAACGGGTGGCGTTTCCGCCGCTAAAATGGTTGTTAAAAACGATCGATTCTTGTTTTAGCGCGTATAGATTGGGCGCGATCTCTTCGTCGATCATATTCCATCTAACCGCATCCATCATAATCACAAGAATGTTTTCGGACTCGTAGCGTTCGTTGAAAGTCAGCGGATTTTTAGGATAGTCGAGTTGGGACGACGAAGTGTTTTCTTGAAAAGCGATTGGTTTTGGAGCGGGTTTAACGCCAAAGTATTTACTGGCAAAGCGCGTAAAGGTGAGCGTTTGATAGTAAGGGATTACGCGCAACTTATCCAAAATATCGGTTTTAGAGTAGAGATTGGCAAAACCGATAGTAGTTTTATCGCAAAAGACGATCAAAAACGCTATAGGAACTAGATAACTATTGATCTTAGCGTTAAGTTTTTTCGCTTTCTCTTCGCGCGGCAGAAGATAATGAACAAAACTTTGAAGAATCGTAAAAAAGAGGATCAAAACGGCTAACGCGATATAGGGATAAACGCCAAAATCGACGTTTTTTAGAGCCGACGGCGAGAAGGCTATATTTAAGATCATAGCGTTTATATGCGTATGGTATATGCGATAGATAAAAAAATCGACGATCAAAAGAAGTTCAAAAAAGGTAAAAAGTATCCCCACGATCATAAAGCAAACGTTGCGAAAAAAGCCGATAAAAAACGAGATAAACCATAAGACGACATAGAACGTTATCGCCGTCGATAGCGCGGCAAGAAAAGTCAGGCATAGCGAGATAGCGTCAAAGCCGCTCGCGAGAGTCAAAAACGCGGCAAGCAAGGCGGCGATAAAAAGCAGATTCGCTTTTGCGAATAGCGCTAGACGTGCGTTCATAGGGCACTATTTTACGCCGCTTGCGCTTTTGCTAAAACAAAAAGCGGCTTAAGAGAGGCAAATATCCCTCGCAACAATAGTCTCCAACTCGATATAATTGCGCAAGTTTATCCGAAAGCGATTTGTGAAAATTAACTCGATATGTATTATCCGCTTATCCGCGCTCGGCGACGTCTGTCTTTTTTTGCCCGCGTTAAACGCGATTCGTCGTTCCTATCCAAACGCCGAAATTACGTGGATTATCGGCAAAACGGAAGCGAAACTTATCGAGGGAATTAACGGCGTAGAGCCGATTGTCTATGATAAGGCAAGCGGCGTAAGCGGTATGTTCAGATTAGGCAAAAAGCTAAAAAACCGCCGCTTTGACTATCTGCTGATGGCGCAAGAGGCGTTGCGCGCCAGCTTTTTATCGCTCTTTATTCGCGCCAATTTGCGCGTCGGGTTCGATCGCGCCCGCTCGAAAGATTTTCAACGCCTTTTCACAAACGCCGCGATCGCTCCCAATCCAAACTGCCATATGATCGAAAACTATCTTGATTTCGCGCGATTTTTGGGGGCGGCTACGAGCGCGATCGAATACAATCTGTTTATCCCAAACGAGGCGCGAAAAAAGGCGGCGGCGATCGCGCTTGGACGAAAATACTGCATCCTTAGCCCGATCGCCAACGCAGTGCGCTTCAATTGGCGCAATTGGACTGGCGAGGGCTACGCGGCGGCGATTGATTACGTTTTTGAAAAGTACGGTTTGGAAACGATCGTTACGGGAGCAAACGACGATGAAAATCAAAAAAGCGTTTTAGAGATCAAAACGCTTGCCAGACATACCCCCATCGACGCGGTTGGAAAAACCTCGATCAAAGAGCTTCTAGCGCTGATTGAAAGCGCCGAGTTTGTTCTCGCGCCAGATAGCGGGCCGGGGCATTTCGCCGCCGCGCTTAACGTTCCCGCGATCGCGCTTCTAGCCGCCGCCGATCCGCGCCGCGCCGCGCCGCGCCAAAGCCCAAGCTACGCCGTGGACGCTTACGCGAAAGCTCTGCTAAAATATGTCGGCAAAACGCCCGACGAAGTGAAATTTGGATTGCGCGTCCGCGCCGCCGAAGCGATGAAAGAGATTGTTATCGACGACGTAACGGCGATGATCGACAAAGTTATGAAGGATAAAAATGATCGTTAAAAGCGCGAAAAAGGCGATCGCTATTGAAGCCGCCGAAATCGCTTCGCTTGTCGATCGCGTAGACGAAGAGTTTGAGAACGCGGCGAAGGCGATTTTAGCCTGCAAAGGCAAAGTCGTCGTTAGCGGAATGGGCAAGTCGGGACTGATAGGGCGCAAGATCGCCGCGACTTTCGCAAGCTCCGGAACGCCTAGCTTTTTTTTGCATCCCGCCGAAGCCTATCATGGCGATTTGGGAATGATCGCGCCTGAAGATATAGCGCTTTTGCTCTCTTACTCCGGCGAAACCGACGAGACGCTAAAAATCGTCCCCTTTTTGCAAGATCAAAACAACGCGATTATCGCCTTTACGGGCGCTCCTAGATCTTCTTTGGCGAAAGCGGCGCGTTTTCATATCGATTGTTCCGTGTCGAAAGAAGCGTGTCCGCTTTCTCTCGCGCCGACAAGCTCCACGAGCGCCGCGCTAGTTATGGGCGACGCGCTTGCCGTAGCGCTGATGAACGCGCGGGGATTTTCCGCCGAACATTTCGCCCGTTTTCACCCCGGCGGTTCTCTTGGACGCAAACTTTTGGCTAAAGTCAAACACGAGATGATCGCGTCCGAAAATCTGCCCTTTATCTCGCCCGAAACAAAAGCGATCGACGCGCTTGGCGCTATTAGCGGCGGACGACTAGGAATCGCGATCGTTAAAGGCGACGACAAAACGGCGCTAGGCGTGATCACCGACGGCGACATTCGCCGCGCCGTCGAGCGTTCGCGAGAAGGCTTTTTCGCGCTGAACGCCTCGCAAATGATGACTCGCAATCCCAAAACGATCTCGCCCGAAACGCGGCTGATCGAAGCCGAAGAGATTATGGACAAACAAAGCGTTCATCAGTTGATCGTCATAGACGATCAGGGCGCGATTCTAGGGCTTTTACCCTACCGTTTTGCTATAAAAAAACGCTAATTGGATAGACGATATGGATTACGATTCAATACGCGCGCTAGAACTTCTCAGAATCGGATCCGGGCGACAGAACGCCGTATTCCGCGACGGACAGGAAGAGACTATTCGCCATATCGTCGAAGGCAAGGGGCGCCTGCTAGTCGTACAGAAGACCGGATGGGGAAAGAGCTTTGTCTATTTCATTGCGACCAAGTTGTTGCGAGAGGCGGGCGGCGGACTTGCATTGCTGATTTCGCCGCTACTTGCCCTGATGCGAAATCAGATAGCGGCGGCTGAACGTATGGGTATTCGCGCCGCTACGATCAACTCCGACAATGCGGACGAGTGGACAACAGTCGAAGCCAAACTTGCCAAAGGCGAAATCGACATTCTCCTGATTTCGCCCGAGCGACTAGCAAATGAGCGCTTTCACGAGCGGGCGCTAGCGGGCTTTGCCGCTCAAATTTCCCTGTTGGTGATCGATGAAGCGCATTGTATCTCCGACTGGGGCCACGATTTTCGCCCGCACTATCGCCTGCTGGAGCGGATCGTCAAAACGTTGCCGCCCAATCTACGGCTACTTGCAACCACGGCTACGGCCAACAATCGCGTAATGAATGATCTTACCGTTGCGCTTGGTCCAAATCTCAAGGTTTCACGCGGCGATCTTAACCGCGCTTCGCTGACATTGCAAACCATTTGCCTGCCCAGTCAAGCGGAGCGTCTGGCTTGGCTTGCGGAGCAACTTGACGCGCTACAAGGACACGGTATCATCTACACATTGACAGTGCGCGACGCCAACCAGGTTACCGACTGGCTAAAGACCCGTGGCTTCAACGTCGAAGCCTACGCCAGCAAAACAGGCATCCGCCGCAAGGAATTGGAACAAGCGCTACTCGACAACCAGGTCAAGGCGCTGGTCGCTACTATGGCGCTGGGTATGGGCTATGACAAGCCTGACCTAGCGTTCGTGATCCACTACCAGGCACCAGGGTCTGTTGTCGCGTACTACCAGCAGGCGGGGCGCGCCGGGCGCGCTTTGGATTCCGCTTATGGCGTGCTACTGAGTGGTCGGGAAGAAACGGGTATTACGGACTGGTTTATCCGCAACGCCTTTCCGACCAAGCAGGAGATTGCCAACGTCCTTGAGGCGCTGGAACAAGCGCCGAACGGACTGTCCGTTCCATATCTATTGGGACGGGTCAATATCAGTAAAGGGCGCGTCGAGAAAGCCGTCGTATTACTATCGCTTGAGACGCCCGCGCCTATCGCCAAACAAAACGGCAGATGGCAACTTACGGCGGCGACCCTGAGCGAGGCGTTTTGGGAACGAGCGGAACGTCTTACGGCGTTAAGGCGCGACGAGCAACGGCAGATGCAAGAGTATGTAAATCTGCCATTTGGGCGGCACATGGGTTTTCTGATTGGCGCGCTCGACGGCGACCCAAACTTGGCCACCGCCCCGACATTGCCTGCGCTACCGACGAACGTAAATGCGAAGCTACTCAAAGAAGCAGTGGCATTCCTGCGCAGAACAAGCCTGCCCATTGAACCGCGCAAAAAGTGGCCGGCGGGCGGTATGCCCCAGTACGACGTTAGAGGGAATATTGACGCAACCCGACAAGCGCAACGCGGCAGAGCGTTGTGCGTATGGGGCGGCGGCGGGTGGGGCGATCTAATTTATCAAGGTAAATATCGCGACGGCCGTTTTTCCGATAACCTTGTTGCGGCCTGCGCGAAGATGATCCGCGAGTGGAACCCGCGACCCGCGCTAGCTTGGGTAAGCTGCGTCCCTTCTCTGCGGCATCCAGATCTAGTACCGGATTTTGCGAGACGCTTAGCTACCGCGTTGAGGTTGCCGTTCCACGCCGTTATCGTCAAAGCGGATAACAGGCCTGAACAGAAGACGATGGCGAACAGGACGCAACAGGCGCGCAATATCGATGGTTTGCTCGCGCTCAACGGTCAACCAATTCCTTGCGGGGCGGTACTCTTAGTCGACGACATAGTCGATTCGCGCTGGACGTTGACGGTATCCGCATGGCTTCTTCGCGAAAATGGCGGCGGCGAAGTATATCCCATAGCTCTTGCTCAAGCGGGGTATGATGAATGACGTCCAACACAAAAGCTATCCTGTTGCTGACCGCGCCATTGATTGCTGGACGCGGAACTTCCACGCCCGATATCCTGAAGCCAGGCGAATATAAACGTCTCGCCCGGCATTTGCGCGAAATCCAGCGCCAGCCCGCGGATCTCGTTTCGCCGAATGCGGAGGAAATCCTGCGCGCCTGCCATACCGTCATCGACGAAAATCGTTTGCGGCGTCTGCTGGAGCGCGGCTTTTTGCTCGGACAAGCGATCGAACGCTGGCGAGCGCGCGCGATTTGGGTAGTCAGTCGCGCGGACGCAGGTTATCCGCGACGCTTGAAGTCCCGGCTGAAAGAGGATGCGCCCGCCGTGCTTTATGGCTGCGGCAACGTCGATTTGTTGGAGCGCGGCGGACTTGCTGTGGAAGGGTCGCGTCATGCGAACGAAGTCCTGATTGATTACACGATTTCCATCGGGCGACTCGCGGCGCGCGCGGGCAGGATACTTATCTCTGGCGGCGCCAGGGGCGTCGATCAAGCCGCCATGCGCGGCGCTTTGGAAGCGGGCGGTAGGGTCTGCGGCGTTCTAGCGGACAGCCTGGAAAAAACCGTTATGGATCGCGAATATCGCAACCTGTTGCTCAATGGTCAGCTCGTTCTGATTTCGCCCTACGACCCGAGCGCAGGATTCAACGTGGGTAACGCGATGCAACGAAACAAACTGATTTACGCATTATCCGACGCTTCGCTAGCGGTCAGCTCCGATTTTGGCAAAGGCGGCACGTGGGCGGGCGCAGTCGAACAATTGGATAAATTGAAATTCGTTCCCGTATATGTCCGCTCGACCGGCGAATCATCGGCGGGACTTGACGCCCTTCGGAAAAAGGGGGCGCTCGCCTGGCCGAATCCGAACGACGCGGATTCATTTAACGCGATATTTAACGCGGCGGCGACAATGCAAACCAACCTGTTTTCGACTACGGTACTTGAAGAACCAACGCAAGCCGCGTCAGAATCCGTAGCGCCAATGAGCGAGGATAAAGAACCTTTGCAATCAAAATCGACTTCCGCGGGGGAACTCTTTGAAACGGCGCGCGCATTGATTCAACGGCTCTTGAAAACGCCAATGAAAGAGGCAAAAGTGGCCGACGAACTTAGTATTTCAAAAGCGCAGGCTAGGGCGTGGTTGCAACGTCTTGTCGATGAAGGAGCGATCGAGAAACAAAAGAGTCCTGCAGGCTATGTCGTCAAGAAAAAGCGGCTATGTTAAGAGCGCTAAACGAACCTATTTATGCGCGAAGCAAAGGACTTTCCTTAGTCGATCCGCGGATAAGCTAATACAATGTTCCGTAGCAAAGAAAGATAACGCGCGCCAAGATGATCGGAGATATAACCGCGTGAAAACTATCGCCGGATTGAAATCCCCAAAACAATCAAAGCCGAAGAGATTATGGACAAACAAAGCGTTCATCAGCTGATCGTCATAGACGATCAAGGCGCGATTCTAGGGCTTTTACCCTACCGCTCCCACAATGCGTTAAGCAAAAAAGCTCGACCCTATAGCCAACTCCTAAGCTAATCGCTAATCAAAGCCAGGGTATGATTTTGCTTGCGGCGCTTGCCGCCCATAGTCATATCTAGAAAACAAGCGCTATAAACAAAGTCGTCTTTTGATGTAGCTATTATGAGAGTTTAGGAAAAATCCGCCGTAAAGTAGGTTGAACCAAATAAAAATAACGCCTTCGGCGATTACTCATTAGAAAGAGCATTAAAGTCTTTCTCTGAAAATTAAAAATGGTTAAACTACTATTTTTTCTTCATAAGAAATAAGTACTCGTAATTTTTTTCCTCAATATCTTTTGTCCAATTGTTTGTCCATTTCATAGCCGACATCACATTTTTATTATAATTGATTTTATTTATATCGACTATTGCGCCGTAAGCGCTCAAAACGTCGTACAATTCGTTAGCGGTCGCTCTGCCTCCCGAACTATAGGACAAAATTATGTAATTGGAGTTTATTTGTTTAATCAATCGCTCTATTGCCTCTAAGCAGATAAATTTTCCAGATTCGTTTTTTCTAAACTCTTCAAATACGGAGGCGGCGATCGCGTCCGACGAATCTATTCTTCTTTTAGCTTTTCCAAAAAGTTTAGGTTTGTCGTTTAGACATATTGTCGTCCATATATGATAATATGACGCGTATCTGACGCGAGAGGGCGGCATTTTTTCATTATTTGATCCATAGGGCGGATCAAAATAAGCTAAATCGATAGACGCGGGTAGTTTATCGATTGCGTCAAATACGTCGTCGTTCATCACCATATTCTTCTTTGTATTTACCCATAGTTTAGGCGGTTCGAGCCTAAGATCGTTATATGATCTTGGCGACCAATCGCTTAAGTAAGAAGCGTAATGTCCCAACGTGCTATCTACCCGATCTAGAGCGAGTATCAGACTTGTAACGCAAACGGCGCTAGTAACTTGATCTAATTTTAGCCTGTCTATTTCCTCCCTGATAGCGTCTAGTTTGCGCGTATTTTTTTTCTGCCATGGACTTTTTAGTCCGTTAGCTCCAATGGATTTTCCATCGGAGTCGTCGCCGCCATAGTTTTCTGTAAACCAACCGTCTATAGGTTCTAACGAATTTAGATGATCAATCAATTTTTGATACTCTTTTGGCTCTTTTTCATTTAATAAATACGCCGTGTTGAAAATTTTCGAATATATCGCCGCGTCGTTAGAATATACGCGGTAATCCGCTTTTGCAAACGCTTGACTGACTCTTGTCGAGCCAGAAAATCCATCAAATACATTTGTAGCGTTTACTCTCTTTGCAAGAGAAAGAATATGAGGCAATAGCTTTAATTTTGAGCCTGTATATTTAATAGCTTGGGTTGAAGGCGGATCGGTAATTATATCAGGAAAAAGACCGCCGATATTCGCATTTCGTCTCAAATTGAAACCTTGCTTTTTTGCTCGTCTATATCATTGGCTAGTCTTGCTAACGCCTCCTTATGACCTTTGACGGTAGAAACCAAAGCGTAAGAAAACAATTTAACCAAAATAGTGTTATCGGAATAATCTATCCATCCGCTCGTCGCCGAATTAAAATATGATTTCGCGTTTTTTGTGTTTGTCCATAATCCGCGTTGTAAAGCGTTTGCCGACGCGTCGCCATATCGCGCTTCGCAGATATATTCGTTTTGTTTATTAAAAAACCTAAAAGCTGGATGCTTTCTGCCGCTTCCTTCTTTTTCTAATACGATTTTATTTGTTTCGCTAATTGCCTTTTTAAAGTCAAAGACCATTATATTGCATCTTTTATTCTTTTCGTCGTAAATCAACGGTAATACATTTATATTTCCAAATTCGGAAAACTCTTTTGACGAAAATATTTTATTTATGGTATTCTTGTCTTCAATGCTATCTGAATTAAATATTTTTAAGTATGGAAACATAGTTGAATTTTTGTCTGTCGATAATTGTAGCGGACCATCTCCATAGGCTTTGAGACTTATTGAGAAACTAACATTTGAAATTTCATTTATGATTTTAATATCTTCTTCATGCGACTTTGCTCTATATAAATCTTTTCCGACATGAACGGAACTAAAATCGTACATAAATTGATTTATAAATTCGCTTATGCCTATTTCCGCCAAATCCCCGTGAGTTTTATTGCCTATAAGACGCATAGTAAATATATTGCTTAGAGCGGTTTTTATCAAATGCGGATTCTTGTTTATCAAGCGTTTGAATCTGACTATAAAATCCTCAAACGCTTCTTGTTCGCTCATTAAATTTCTCCTTTTGATAAGGCTTAATTTTAATTATGATTATATCATTTTAAGCGTTAATCAGAAAGTTTCGCCTCGTTTCTTTGCTTCAATTACTAAGCGCTTTTGCGCGAGCGCGAACGAATAACGCTACGCAAACCCTACGAAGCGGCGTAACGCGCCGCCTCTGCTAGAGCGGGAGCGGCAAAACCGCTCTATCGCAAAAAGAAAATTTAGAGGCAACTTTGTATGATCTCATTATTAAGGGGTCGTTATGAAACATATTCGCGTCGTTTCGCCCAAAGGGGAGATTTTTTTTGGCGGCGATCTACCGCTTTCCGTTATCGCGGGTCCCTGCGTGATAGAGGGTATGGACTTTTCTCTGCGTTGCGCCGAGAAGCTCAAGACGATCTTTGAAAAGGCGAAGATCGGCTTTGTCTATAAATCGAGCTTCGATAAAGCGAACCGAACGAGCGTAAAGGGTTTTCGCGGCGTTGGGATCGACGAGGGGCTGAAGATTCTGGAGCGCGTTCGCCGCGATATTGGCGTAGCCGTATTAACCGACGTTCATACCGACGCGCAGGCGCCGATCGTCGCGGCGGTAGTCGATATGCTTCAAACGCCCGCGTTTTTGTGCCGTCAAACGGACTTTATACAAGCCGTCGCAAAGGCTGGCAAACCCGTCAATATCAAAAAAGGGCAGTTTTTGTCGCCTTGGGAGATGTCAGGCGTGTTGGACAAAGCTCTATCGACGGGCAACGATCAAATCGCGCTGTGCGAACGCGGAAGCAGTTTTGGCTATAACAATTTAGTTGTGGATATGCGATCGTTAGCGGTAATGGCAAAGAGCGGCCACCCTGTAATTTTCGACGCTACGCACTCCGTTCAGCTTCCAGGCGCTCAGGGCGAAAGTAGCGGCGGGCAGCGCGAATTTGCGCCGATCTTAGCGCGAGCCGCCGTAGCGGCGGGCGTAGCGGGCGTATTTATGGAAGCCCACCCCGATCCCGATCTCGCGCCGTGCGACGGGGCGAATATGATCCCCTTTAGCGAACTGCCGACGCTTTTAGCGAAACTCAAAGCGATCGACGAGATCGCGAAAACTCGATCGTGAAAACGTTGATCGTTATTCCCGCCCGTTACGCCTCAAGTCGATTTGCAGGCAAGCCGTTGGCGACGATCGGCGGCGTTCCTATGATAGCGCGAACTTACGCGCAGGCTAAAAAGGCGAAGCTAGCCGATCGCGTCGTAGTAGCCACAGACGATCGGCGTATTGCTAAGGCTGTCGAAGCCGCAGGCGGCGAGGCGATTATAACTAGCGAAAGCTGCCAAAACGGCACGGCGCGTTTGATCGAAGTCGCCAAAAATATCGACGCGGATATTTATGTTAACGTTCAGGGCGACGAACCGTTTATCGATCCCGCTTCGATCGACGCGGCGATCGCGGTTTTGACGCAAAACGACGCGGCGCAAATCTCCACGCTCTACCATACGATCGACGAAAACGAGGCGCAAAACCCTAATGCGGTAAAGGTCGTTTTAGACGCTTGCTCTCGCGCTTTGTATTTCAGCCGCGCCCAGATCCCTTTTGATCGCGACGGTAAAAAGACGCAATATCTGAAGCATATTGGGCTTTACGCCTACAAAAAAGAGGCGCTTTTAGCATACGAAAATTTGCCGCCTTCGCCGCTAGAAGAAATTGAAAAATTAGAACAACTGCGTTACTTGCAAGCGGGCTACGCTATCTACGCGGCGAAAGCCGACGCGCCGTTAATCGCGATCGATACGCCCGAAGATCTGCGCCGCGCCGAAGCCTATCTACGCGGCGAAACGATCGCCTCGAACGATTTAGCGAATATCAGACTTATTTTAATCGATGTCGACGGCGTTCTTAGTCCGCCGACGCTTCTATTTAACGAAAACGGCGAAAGCCATAAAGCCTTTAACGTTCGCGACGGACTAGGAATCGAGATCGCGCAAAAGACGGGATTGAAAATCGGCGTAATCACGGGGCGCGATTCGCCCGCGCTTCGCAAACGGCTGGAGATTCTCAAAATCGAAACGGCGGTTTTCGGGGTCAAAGATAAGGGGGCGGCGTGCCTTGAAACGATGAAAAAGCTAAGCGTATCGCCCGATCAAACGCTTTTTATAGGCGACGATTCGCCCGATCTAGCCGCGTTTGCCGTATGCGGATTGTCGTGCGCGGTAGCCGACGCGCCGAAGTATATCAAAGCGAGGGCGAGCTTTTCTCTGAACAAAAACGGAGGCGACGGCGCGATTCGCGAAGCGATCGAACTCATTTTAGAGGCGCAAGGCAAATTAAATTGCTTAACGGACGTTCAAACTTACCAAAGCGTTCAAACTTGCCGTTAAATAGCGCGGTAACCGCCGCCCGCCGTCATTCCCGCGACTTTAGCGTAGCTTCCGCAGGAAGCGCAAATCGCGAAGGAAGACGGGAATCCAAACCAAGTCCAACACATTCAAGAAACCTTCGATCGCGCTTTAAACCTTCGTTCTCCGTCATTCCCGCGTAGGCGGGAATCCAAATACGACGGCTTTTGCGTCGTGAGTATTCAAAACCTACAAATGATTGAAGGCGATCGTAATTCATAGGTTTTTTAATTTGGATTCCCGCCTTCGCGGGAATGACGGCGTTTGTAGGATTTGCTTTGTTTAAGGTAGTTTTCGGAATGCGACGATCTAAACCAAAAAAACCGATGTATGCAATAAATATTTGATTGTTACTTAAAACCTTCGCGTTCGATCTCGTCATTCCCGAGAAGCGGAGCGGAACGGCGTAAGGCGCGGAGGAAAGCGGGAATCCAAACTAAAAACTTACGGATAGCGATTGTCTTTGATTGTTTGTAGGTTTTGAATACGCATGGCTTCGCCGTATTTGGATTCCCGCCTTCCTTCGCGATGAGGCGCGAAACAGCGCCGAACCCGCTCCAATGCCTCGCGAAAGTAGCGAGGCGCTAAGGAGTGGAGGAGCGTAGGCGCGGAGGACTGACGGCTTGGGACAGCCTGCCGCTCCGTCGCGAGAACGACAGTATTCGGCGATTTTGTTAAACAACCAAAACAAACCCCTTTACCGCCTCTTTAGATTTGCCCAAACCGCCTTTCTTAATTTGCACAAAAACGTTTTCTTAACGACTTTCAAACGATTTTTCCTTATTTTATATCAAAAAGCGCTACAATGTTTGTCAATTTCCAACAAACAAAGGTTTTTATGATGTTTGCTTTCCTACAAACAACGATCGGCGGCAAAATCCATCGTTCATTCCCGCAAAGAGCTACAAACCCAAAAGCTCCGCTTAGTTTTGCTTCTGAAAGTCGTTCGCTCTTACAAAAGACAACCAACGCAAATCCTTCAGCTACGTTTAAGGTTGCGCCGTTCTCTCTCTCTCTCTCTCTCTCTCTCTGGAGCAAGAAAGAGGGAGCTTCTAATGCGTTCAATCTTTTATCGCCCTCAAAAGCTCCTTGCTTCAATCGCCTTTCTTCTCTTTACTCTCTTAACCCTAACGGGTTGC
>JAISRI010000175.1 GCA_031273735.1 Helicobacteraceae bacterium | reverse complement strand
CTACAATCTAGCAAGCGCCCTTCCGACCTCTGCTTATAGTCCGAAAACCATTCAAGCGGGGGATTTGATGTTGTGGGGCGGTGATTGCTTAGTGCTTTTTTATAAAACCTTTCGGACGCCGTACAGCTACACAAGACTTGGCAAGATTGACAATATATCGGGACTTGAATCAGCACTTGGTCTTGGTGGCGTAACGGTTGCATTTGAGAAATGATGGGGAATAGACAGATAACGGCAGCGCTTATCGGCGTTAGTCTGCCGTATTTAAGCAGCTGCGCGCATTTTGGCGACAAAGGAGCGGATATGATTTTCGCAAAAGGAGAAAAAGCTTCTGCTGATTTTTTTACGGGGAGCGCGTGGGTAAATATTTTGGTGGCGCAAGATGAGACGGATAGCTACTCCGTGGGCGATGTGCTTTTTGAAGCGGGTGCGAGAAACAGTTGGCACACGCACCCCGCGGGGCAGATACTGCTCATAACGGACGGCAAGGGTTACTATCAAGAGAGAGGCAAAACGGCGCGAAAGTTAGTCAAGGGCGATGTGGTGGTGATACCCTCAAATATGGAGCATTGGCACGGAGCGGCGTGTGATAGCAGTTTTACCCATATCGCGATCACCAACAAGACTAAAAACGGCACTGTCGTATGGCTGGAGCCTGTGAGTGATGAAGAGTATAACGCTTTGAAATAATTACTTGTCGCTGTTTTTGCTTTTGCGCCGTAAATTGCGGTTTTAATCACTCTTAAAGTTCGGGCGCGAAACAGTAGCTATAGTCAGAACACTCGGCGCAAGACGGCGAAGGACAGACATATATCCCTTCGTCGGCGCAATAACGGCGGTAGAGGAACTTTTTCCAGCGCATATCGCCGACATTTTGCGCGGCAAAACTCGGAAACGCGTTAAATAGTAGCGCCGAGAGTTCGGCGCGGTTTGCTAAACCGAGATCGCGCCACAAATGCTTTCTGCCCGCGCAAGCCAGCGCCACGATAGAGGCAAGCCAAACTTCGGATTGAAATTTGCCCGCTCTATGTTTCAGTAGCGTTTTTATCAGATCGGCGCGTTCTAGCAGATCGTCTATCTCTTGATCGGGTAGCTCTAAGCGCTCGCCGCGAAAATAGCTATCACACATCAAGTTAAGCTCCGTTTTATCCAACCCAAGCGAAGCGTTAAGCGCGCCTTCGTTCAAAAACCGCCCCGCGATCAGACTTGCGAGCGCAAAGCGATTTGGATCGGCTAACGCTTCGGCGGACGCCGAGCGCGATAACAACCCTAAAACAATCGAAGCGCGATCGGTTAGAGTCGGCTCTTTAAGCGCTAGCGTTTCAAACGGAGGTTCTTTACAGGCGTTAGCGGCGTTTGCGTCGGTAGGTTGGCAGAGCATCGCGATCCTTTAAGCGTATGACGTTACGTTACCATAAACCCAAAACGACAAGCGGCAAAACCAGCCTAAATTTTAAGCGCTTAAAGAGTTGCGTAACGTAAAAATTGGAGATAACGGGCGCGCAAAACGCGCCTTATTAAATCTCCCTCAAAAGGCTTTTGAGGGAGCGAAAATCTTTAGCCAAAGATCGACAGCAAAACGCCGGCGGCGACCGCCGATCCGATCACGCCCGAAACGTTAGGCCCCATTGCGTGCATTAAAAGGAAGTTTTGCGGATTTGCCTTTTGCGCCTCTTTTTGCGCCACTCGCGCCGCCATCGGCACAGCCGAAACGCCCGCGCTTCCAATTAGCGGATTGATCGGATCTTTACTGAACTTATTCATAATTTTAGCCATCACGACTCCCGCCGCCGTGCCAAACGAAAAGGCGATCAAACCCAACACGACGATCCCCAAAGTTTCGGGGATCAAAAACTTATCCGCCGCGAGTTTAGAGCCTACGGAAAGCCCCAAAAAGATCGTAACGATATTGATCAGCGCGTTTTGAAGCGTATCGTTTATGCGCTCGATCGCGCCGCACTCTCTGGCGAGATTGCCAAAGCACAACGCGCCCATCAACGGCGCCGCGTCGGGCAAAAACAACGCGCATAAAACTAGAAGCGAAAGCGGAAAGAGAATCTTTTCCGTCTTGCTCACTTCGCGCAGTTGCGTCATCTTGATCTCGCGTTCTTTTTTTGTCGTCAAAGCGCGCATAATCGGCGGCTGAATTAGCGGCACCAACGCCATATAAGAGTAAGCGGCGATGGCGATCGCGCCTAATAACTCTGGTTCTAATCTTCCCGCGACGAAAATAGAGGTAGGCCCGTCCGCGCCGCCGATAATACTAATCGCGCCCGCTTGTTTAAGCGTGTAAGAAAACAGCCCTGAATACTCGCTAAGAACCACCGCCAAAACAAGCGTGGCGAAAATACCAAATTGCGCCGCGCCGCCAAGCAACGCCGTTTTGGGGTTGGCGAGCAGAGGCCCGAAATCGGTCATCGCGCCCACGCCCATAAAGATCAAAAGCGGAAACAGACCGTTTGCGATCCCCATACTGTATAAAATCCCAAGGAGTCCGTTTGGTCCCGCAATATTGGCGATCGGAACGTTTGCCAACAAACCTCCAAAGGCGATCGGAATCAGCAAAAGCGGTTCGTAGTTTTTGGCGATCCCCAAATAGATCAGGACAAAGCAGATAATAAACATCACAATTCGCCCGCCCGTTTGAGCAAACGGGCTAATCTCATTGCCATATTCGTTTTTCAAGTCGTCTTTGGGCGTTAGTAGCGCCTTAACGCCCGTGCTTTCGATCAGCCCCAAAAACATCTCGCCAAGCGGTTTTGCCTCGTATTCTTTTTGCTCGTTCGCATTGTCGGATATATCCGTTGCGCCCGTATTGGGATCGGCGGGCGTTACGGGAGTAATTCCAAAAGAGGAGATCGCGCAAAAAAGCGCCGTAAAGATCAAAATTAAGAACGTTTTTTTCATACTCGCCCCTTTACGCCGCAATCGTTACAAGCGTCTGTCCCGCCTGAACCTTGCTTCCCGCCGCTACGTCGATCGAAACGATCGCGCCGTCCGCGTCCGCGAATACCTCGTTTTCCATCTTCATCGCCTCCAACACCAAAACAAGCTCGCCGTTTTTGACCCGATCGCCCGCGTTTTTGAGAATCTTTACCACGCTGCCGGGCATTGGCGCTTTGATCGTATGCGTTTTGCCGCTTGCGGGAGCGGCGCTCTGATCGAGGGCGATTTTCGCGCCGCTTGCCGCGCTTAACTCCGCGATTTTGCCTTCAGCGACTTTGACAAAATAGGTTTGCCCATCGACGGCGATCGTAAAGTCTTCCGCGCCGCCCGCAGGTTTTGCCGTTTTAGCTTCGTCGGATTTAAGGCGGACGCTTCCTGTGGCTTCGCCGCGCAGAAACTTAACGCCTTTATCTCCGCACGAAAGGACGATAAATACGTTTTCATCGTTGATTTCAAGGTTGTTGGCTTTGAGTTGCTCTTTAGCCCATTTGCTTGATTTCTTTTCGTCCCGATCGGCAATATCGATCGCGTTTTCGGTTGTCGGCGGCAATTTGAGTTGCTCCGAAGCTAGGCGCACAATCTCTGGATCGGGAGCGACGGGCGTTTTGCCGAAATAGCCCAAAACCATTCTGCCGTAGCCGTCGACGATCTTTTTCCATTTGCCGAGCATTACGTTGCTGTATGCCTGTTGGAAGTAAAATTGGCTTACGGGAGTAACCGAAGTGCCAAAACCGCCCTTTTCCACAACCTCGCGCATCTGCTCGATCACGGACGGGAACTTTTCAAGGTTGCCGTTGTCGCGCATCATCTGCGTATTTGCCGTCAGCGCGCCGCCGGGCATAGGCGAATACTGAATAACCGCCGAAACCTGCGTGGCTTCTGGAGGGATAAAGTAATCTTTTAGCGCCTCTTTTAGGATTATTTCGCTTTCCAAGACCTTAGCCAGATCAAGCTCGTCGCCAAGATGGTTGCCCAATACAAACTCGCTTCCGCGAAGCGCGTGCGCCATCACAAGAATATCGGTGTGCGCCGTGCCGCCGCTAACAGGCTCGCGATCTAGATCTACGCCGTTTGCGCCCGCCTCGATCGCCGCGAGATAACACGCCAAGCCAATCCCCGCCGTTTCGTGCGTGTGGTAACGGATATGCGTTTTGTCGCCCAAGAGTTTTCGCGCGGAGGCGATCGTTTCATAAACTTTGCGCGGGTTTGCCGTTCCCGAAGCGTCTTTGAAAACGACCGAATCATAAGGAATACCGTCGTCTAGGAAACTTTTAAGCGTTTTTTTGTAAAACGCCGCGTCGTGAGCGCCGACGCAACCGGGCGGCAAGTCCATAACGGTTACGGTCAGCTCGTGGTCTAACCCCGCGTTTTTGATCGCCTTTGCCGAATACTCTAAATTGCGCGGATCGTTAAGCGCGTCAAAGTTGCGAATTACGCTAACGCCGTGTTTTTTGAAAAGTTGCGCGTGCAGATCGATAATCTCCCTAGAACCCGTGTCTAATCCCACATAATTCACGCCGCGCGAGAGCGTTTGCAATTTCGCGTCCGATCCCGCGATACGGCGAAACTCGTCCATCTGTTCAAAAGCGTTTTCGTTAAGGTAAAAAAAGAGCGCCTGAAATCGCGCGCCGCCGCCCATCTCAAAATGCTTGATACCCGCGTCGATCGCCGATTGAATCGTATGCGCGAAATCTTTCATAAAGACTCTTGCGCCGAAAACCGATTGGAAGCCGTCGCGATAGCTGGTGTCCATCACCTCGATGATTTTTTTGCTCGCCATTGTCGCGTCTCCTTATCTTCGTTTTTTCTTGTATTCGCTAATCGCGGCGATCGCAATTTTTTGCAACGTCGCGTCGGATATTTTAGAGCCGCTCGGCGCGATCTCCGCCGCCTTTTTTTGCGGGAAAAATCGCGTCAAAAACCAACCTTGCGCTTTAAGAAACGCAATCATAAACAACAAAAAGGTAAAAACGGTCGCCATACCGACGACCATAATCTTTGCCGCTTCTAATATATTGCCGCCTTCCATACAACTCCTCCTTAACGCGATTTTTACGACGAAAAACCGCCTTCGCTATTTTACGCTAACCTTGATTTAGTAGGTATTTTCGCGCGTCAAACCAAAATACCGCGTACGCAAAAGGGCAAATGCGCGCGTTTTTGCTCGTCGCGCTATTTTCGTTTCTTAGTAGCCGCAAGTATTAAAGCCTAAGGCTCAAGACAAGATTATGCGTATCCTAAGCTAATCCGTTTTCGGCTAAAGAGGCGATCCTAACGCGAATCTTTGAGATAATACGCGCCAAACGACGGCAAATCCGCGTTTAATCAAAGTTTTTTGATAAAAATCGTTGAAAAATAAGAAAACAATCTTTTTTTTGTTAAAAAAATGTTAAAATGCTACGTTTCAATCCATATAAAGGAGTTCCAATGCGTAGTTCGTTAAAGTTAAACGCGCTTCTTGCGTTTGAGAATGATCGCAACGTTGTTGATATTCAAAACGTTGCTGTAACGCCGCGTAATCAAGTTTCGCCTACATTAGCGCCACCCCCCCCCCCCCTGTATTAGGAAGTTAAAAAATCGTCTCTTTTTAGCAAACTTTAGCCGTCGCGCTTTTACGATGGTAGAGGTTATCTTTGTAATAGTTATATTGGGTATTTTATCCATCGTCGCGATTCCCGCTTTAAGCGGTATGAGAGAAGACGCTATGATCGCCAACGAAAGAACAAAGATAGCGACCGTTCGCACTGGTTTG
>JAISRI010000167.1 GCA_031273735.1 Helicobacteraceae bacterium | reverse complement strand
TTAGGCGGCGGCTATTCCGCGCAAGCCGACGCGCTAAGACACGGCATCAGCAAGGCTTTAACGCTTTTTGAAGAGAGCTTTCGCCCCGTATTAAAGCCTCACGGCTTGCTAACCCGCGATTCTCGCGTCGTTGAACGTAAAAAATACGGCAAGCACAAAGCGCGCAGAAGTCCGCAATTCTCGAAACGATAATTTCGTTAGCTTTTTGAAAGGATCGCTTCGCGTTATTCGCGGGGCGGTTGTTGGTTTTGGAAATGGTAAGTTTTGGTAGGAACAAACTATATCGATTGATTAAGAAAGCGCGTATTACAATATAGCGAGAAGGATAGTTTATGCCCAAATGTATTTTGTTTTACGCGCTTTCGCTTGCGGTTGTTATCGCCATAATGGGCGTTTGCGGTTATTTCGCGGGTTTTCATATAACAAGCGTAAATGGCGCTAGCATTGCGCGGGCTAATCACAGAGTTTTTATATTGGCATACGTCGTAACGCTCGCCGCGATCCTCTTTCCAAGTAAATTGTTTGCGGATCGTTACAAAAGGCCGCCGTCGGTAAGGCAAAAAATTATTTTCGCAATCGGCGTTTTGTCGGTAAACGTAGCGTTTCTTGCGATCGGCGCATACGCGGTAGGCAGAGATCCGTTAGTCGATTTTCACTATTTGATGGACAAAGCTCCTATTAGACTATACTTTATTATAACGACAATCGCGCTAACGGCTCCCGTCGCGTATTACGTTTTTGGTCCTTTCGCAAACTCATTTGTAGCGGAGCGCCTAAAAAAAGATATATTGCGATTGACGTATGGCGACGAATTGGCGAAAAAAGTTCTAAAAGTGGGGGCTAAAAACGCGGCAAAACAAGAAAGAGAGAGATTAAAAACGCGACTTTTCTTTTGGCGGCGCAAACGCGCGGAATAGCGGAACGTTTGGATCGTCGGCGGGTCTAATATCGAAATCAAAAAATTGACTTTGCTAACGCTTGGCGCCAACCCGCGAATATTCTAGCGCCGCGCCGATTTCCCGATACAAAAGTTCAAACGCTTCTCTGTTTTTTAGATCGGCGGTTTTCGCCGTTTGCAAAGCGATATAAACAAAGCGCGATTTTAGAAGTGCGAAAAGCCAATCGGACTATATTGTTTGCCTTCGATCGTTAGCGTTTTTTGTTTAACCGCTCGCCCAAGCAAGATTGCGCCCGCGTTCAAAAATCTTTCGCGCTCTTTGATTGGCGTTGTGAAAAGCAATCGATACTCCTCGCCGCTATTTATCGCAAACTCCAAAGCCGCGTCAAAATCGCCGAAGAAATCGAAAACTTCGGGCGCGATTAAGCCCTGCGAATTGTCAATTTCAAATCCTACGCCGCTTGCGCGTATCAAATGTCCTACGTCGCCTAAAAAGCCGTCGCTAACGTCGATCGCGCTTGCGGCGTATTTAGCGACTAGCGGCGCTAAAGCGATCGCGAGTTTTGGGCGCAAATGCGCTTTGGCAAAAGGATTGTCAAACTCGCCGCGAAGAAGCGCCTCTAATCCTAAACGGCTTTTCCCAAGCGGCGCGGAGAGAAAAAGATAGTCGCCGATCGACGCTCCGCCGCGCGAAACAAAGCGCGTCGTCGTTCCCAAGATCGTCGCGCCAAGCTGAAGCAAATCGCAGCGCGTCGTGTTGCCGCCCGTAACGGCGGTTTTGAACTCCAAAAGCGCCTCGTTGATCCCGTCGTAAAGCGCCGCAAGGTAGCCAAAATCAAGATCGCTAGGAAATCCGATCGACAGGTTGATCCACTTAGGAACGCCGCCGCACGCCAAAATATCGCTTACGTTGGCGGCTATTAGTTTATAGCCGACGTCGCGAGGCGAAAAATCGCGTTTGAAATGGACGTTTTCGCGCATATCGTCGTTAGCGATCAATAAAAGCTCGCCGCCGATCGCCGCGCAAGCGCAGTCGTCGCCTATGCCGCGCAATATCGACTCGTCGCCGCTTGTCAGCCGTTTTGTCAGTTTTTCTATAATATCAAATTCGTTTTGGGCGCTATTCATAGCCGCTAGAATGCCATTGGCGGGCTTAATTTAACGCGATCGATACCGCCGTTTGCTTTGAATATGTTAGACTTTTGCAATTAAAATTAAGGACAGAAAATGAGCGAAACGCCTAAAGCCTCGCTACCTAAACGTATGCTTTTGATCGCGGCGCAAGGGATTTTGACGATTTTTCCGCTTGTCGTTACGATCTATCTCGTCTATTGGTTTGTAACGTCGGTAGAAGGCGGCGTTCGTTCCCTTTTGGAGTTTATCAATCCTGACGTAAAGTACTTCTACGGTCTTGGCATTATCGTCGGTATAGGCGTTTTGCTCGGCGTGGGCTGGCTGGTTCAAGCGTATTTCGTCCGCAAACTAATCAAGCTAGGCGACGCTATTTTAGAGCGTATTCCAGTGATCAAAACGATCTATGTCGGTCTGCGCGATTTTGTCGGTTTTATGTCGATGACAAAAAAGCAGACCGAAGGCTCGGCGGTTTTGGTAACGATCGGCGATAAGCGCTTTATCGGCTTTATCACCGATCACAACGCGGGCAAAACGCTAAACACGGGCGAAGCGGATCTAGTCGGCGTATATCTGCCGCTTGGATATATGATCGGCGGTTACGTCGTATATGTCGATCGCAACAGTTTGACGCGCTTAACGATCGGTTCCGAAGACGCTATGAGAATCGCGCTAACGGGCGGTATGACAAGCGAAAAATCCAAAGAGTAAAATACGGAATTATTTTTGCTTTTTAGCGGTAAATTGCCGTTAGGAAGGCTGAATGCGAAGCGTAATCGCAACATTATTTTTAGTTTGTTCGCTTTGCGGCGAAGAGTTTGTTCGTTTGGATTTACCGATCTCAAAGCCTTTTAACGGCGCTTTGCGCGTTCCCGCGCCGCAGAAAAAAATCTATCAAAAAATCGCCTACGACGCATCTTTCTTGGAGCTTGCCAAAGCCTATGCGGACGCGCCGATCGAATATGAACGGCTTAAAGCGGTAACGCTTGCGATGATGATGCTTGAATCGGGACGCGGTTCGTCCGATCTAGCCAAAAAATTTAACAACTTCGGCGGGCTTAAATACCGCCAAGAGATGGTTTCGATCGCGCAAAAAATACGCTACAAAGCCAGCGACGGCTACGACTACTACTGCGAGTTTGGCTCGATCAACGATTTTATAGTCGGTTTTTGGGCGTTTTTGGATCGCAAACCATACGAGGGTTGGCGCAAAAAAGCCTTTAGCGAAAAGGCGTTTTTGGAGTTTATCGCGCCGATCTACTGCCCGCTTAACAAAGAATACGTCGCGCAGGTTACTTCGCTTTTGCCCGAAGCGCGCGCCCTGCTCGATCAGCAAAAACGCGAAAGCTCGCGCTTTGCTATGACAAGTCAAACGGAGGGACTTTAGAGCGCGTCTAATAGCTCGATCGGCGTTTTGATAACGCGATCGGCAAGATCGCTGCGCGTTCCGTAACCCCACGCGGCGAATATCCCTCTAATTTGCGCCGCTTTCGCCGCTTTCATATCCTTGCCGCTATCGCCGACAAAAACCGCTTCGCTAGGTTTCGCTCCCAACTTTTCCAACGCCAAAAAGAGCATATCGGGCGCGGGTTTTGGATTTACCGCGCAATCGGCTCCGATAAACGCCGAAAAGTAACGCGCCGCGCCGCTATGTGCCAACATAGCTTTGGCAAAAACGCTTGTAGAGTTTGTGGCGATCGCCATTTTTACGCCGCGTTCATTTAACGCAAAAAGCGTTTTTCCAACCCCGTCGTATAACTTTAGATCGCTTAAGCAAATTTTTTCATAGCGCTCTTCAAAACGTTTATGATCTTCTTCGCGAGCGTCTTCGCCGTAAAAAACCTTTGCGGATTCAAAGGTAAGCGCGTCGATGCGTTCAAAAATATCGTTTTCGTCTAACGCCGCTAAACCTTTGAATATCCGCGCATAGTTGATCGATTCCGCGATATTACGCCTACTATCCGTTAGCGTTCCGTCTAGATCAAAAATAACCGCTTTTGTCATTGTCGCGCCGTTAATTTTTCTCGTCGTACCAGCCGATGTTTCTGGTGATATACATAATGATCGCAAGCGCGATAAACACGACGATCGATCCGTAAAGCAGCGCCATATCCTCCAACTGCAATAAAACATACAAAAACCCGTATAGAAAAACAAACGATAGCGCTACGCCTCCAACCTGTTTAGCGTTCAGATATTTAAGCGCGCCAAATTTGATATAAGAGGTTATCAGCGCGATCGTGGCAAAAGCGGCGATCAGATAAGATAGAGTAAAATCGATAAACTCCGAAATAGATACGAGCAGTAAGTAGAAAATAACCATAGCAAAGCCTACCAATAGATACTGTATCGGGTGAATAGGCTTTTTGCCCGCCGCTTCAAAAGCAAAAAATAGCGCGAAGGTAAGAACGATAAACAATATACCGTATTTTGTCGCTCTTTCGACGTTTCTATAGTTGTTGATCGGACTAATAAGATATGCGTGAAGCCGCGACGACTCCGACGGATTGGAAACGACGTTATTTATATTCCAAGTCGCGTCGAAACCATCGTTATCGATAATCTTTTCATCGGGCAGATAATCGCCGCTAAAGCTAGGGGCGCTCCAATCGGAAACAATATTAATTTTATTAACGCCCGCTAAGGGAGCAAAACTAATAAAATTACTGCCCTTTACTTTAGCTTTTATCTCAAAACTATTTGACGAATTTTTGTTAATATCCGCAGAGGTAAAAAGCGACGAGCAATCATAAGAATAAACGCAATCGAAGCCTTTAGGTATCGTTAGCGCCGTTTTAGCTTCTACCGATCGCTTATTATCGTTCCATAGCAGATCAAACCGCGAATAGCTCTTTATGTCGCCGACTCCGATCTCGATAAACGCCTCCGATAATCTTGCGCCTTCGACTAAAGCGATCTTGCCAAAAGCGCCGCTAATCGTTATATCGGCGGTAAATACGGGGACGTTAAAAATGCCTATGTATCTAATCTGCGTTTTGGTTTTGATTTGCGCGTCTAATTCCGACGGAAAATACTTAGCGTAAAGCGTTTTTTCTACGATCTCTTTTTTGCCTTTGTCGTTGGTTACGACCTCCTTGACGTTATAGGGGACAAATAAAACGGGGGGCGTCGCCAAAACGTGTCCGCCCCAAGAGCTTGTAATTTTAGAGACGGCTTCTTGTTTATAGTAACCTCTTCCTTCGATCGTCTCGGTAACAAACGCCTGAGGAATTAACATCAATAGGATCATCGCCGCAATCCCGCCCGCTTTTAATGTGTAGGTAGCCGATCTGCCAAGTTTGAACGACATTGCAACGCCTTTT
>JAISRI010000117.1 GCA_031273735.1 Helicobacteraceae bacterium | reverse complement strand
TATAAATGGATCAAAGCCGCTTTAATCGTCGTTGCAATATTGCTTTCGATCGCGACCTATTTTATAGTTGAAAGACCGATTAGGTTTGGTAAAACTAGAAAAGGGTTAAAGGCGGTTGGGTTGGCTGTCGCGCTGATTGCGATCGGAGGGGTTGGCGCGGGGGTTTGGAAAAGCGGGGGGTTAGCCGAGAGAGCGTCGCTTGACGGGTATATTGGAAATAAACAGTTTTTAGAAGAAATTACAAAGTGGCCGCAGTTCTACGACGAGGATTGTAAACGATACGTATTTGAAATGATACAAACCGATTTTATTAAAAAAGACGGGGAATATTGCCGCTATAAAAACGCGAACGGCAACGAAACCGTAGCGCTGATCGGAGATAGCCACGCCGCTTTTGCTTTTGATAAGGTCGCCGAATATAGCGCCGCGTTAAACGTTAGCGCCGTAATGTTTGGTATGAACGACGAACAAAATCCCGCAAACGGGCGAGTAGCCAAATTAGAATACGCCAATAACGTATTTCGCGTGTTGGAAAAAGACGAGACGATTAAGAAAGTTTTTATTATTACGCGCGGGGCTATGTATATTCACGGACAGCGTTTTGTCGTCGGCGATTTTGCCAAACAAGGCGCGGAAGATTTTCGGGACAAACTGCAAACTTCTGTCGATCGGCTTAACGCGGCGGGTAAAAAGGTTTATATTCTCGCCGAAAATCCGGAATTGCCAAGTTACGCTAGAACTCTTAAAGATATGCTACCAATCCAACCGCTTCAATTTATTCAAGAAAAATATAGCTATAAACAAGAGGTTTTAGATAAACAAAAAGTATATCTAGAAACGTTAAACGAAATTAAAGGCGCTACGATTATCCATGTGATCGACGCTTTCTGCCCGAGCGACAAGTGTTTGCTATTAGACGAAAGCGGTTTGCCGTTATATCGAGACAACGATCATTTAAGCGTTAACGCGGGCGGGCGTTTTATTGTTGAAAAAGTATTAAAGCCGTATTTGGACGAATAAAGAAATTAAGCGACTTGAATAGAGAGTTTTGGTTAATGAAGCCGTTTGGGTTGGCGTTTTGCTATAATTTCGCTCTGCGGCGCGGTAGGCGACGGCGCGATATACGCGAGGAAAGTCCGGGCTACGGCAGAGCGGGGTTCCGCTTAACGAGCGGCGAGAGAAATCTTAGGGAAAGCGCAACAGAAAACAAACCGCCGCGTAAAAACGCGGTAAGGGTGAAACGGCGGAGTAAAAGACCACCGAACCTTTGGCGACAAAGGTTGCAGGCAAGCCCAACCCGTAGCAAGAGGCGTCAGGTTAAAGCTCTGCAACGGCGAGCGCCTCGCTCGAGTCGTTTGGCGACAAACGACCTAGAGAAATCGTCGTCCAAGACAGAACCCGGCTTATCGCCGCGCCGCATAGTATTTATAGTTTTATATTGTATAGTTACGCGCAGAAAATTACCATTAAGGAAAAAAGATGAAGAGACTTTTACTAATCGGCGCGATAACCGCGCTTATTTTGAGCGGTTGCTCCACAAAGGTTACGCGCATCGAAACAAACGAGGCGATCGATCTTAGCGGCAATTGGAACGACACCGACTCGCGCCTAACGAGCGAAGAGATGATCAAAGATATGCTCTCTCGCAATTGGCTAACGAACTTCTACGCCAAGACGCGAAAACAGCCCGTTTTGACCGCGGGCGAGATCAAAAATCTTAGCTACGAGCATATCAACACGCAAACCTTTATCAACGACATTCAACGCTCCGTGATCAATTCGGGCGACGCGAGTTTTATCGCCGCTAGAAGCGATCGCGCGGACGGGCGCGAAGAACGCGTAGAGCAGGATCAATACGCTAGAGAGGATACCCGCAAAAGAGAGCGCCAAGAGATCGGCGCGGACTTTATTCTTAGCGGCGAGATCAACGCCATTATTGACTACGAGGGCAAAACGGCGGTTAAATACTACCAAGTCGATCTTAGACTGACGGATATTGAAACGCAGATGATTGTTTGGCAAGGCTCTAAAAAAATTAGAAAGTTAGTCGAAAATAAAAAAGTTCGTCCATAATTTATGCGATCGGCGCTTTTTATCGTTTTGCTCGCCTGCTTTTTTGTAGGTTGCGCTCCTTATTCAAACGGCTTTGCAAAGATCGAAAACGGCTTAAAAGCGGGCGACGCGCAGAGGGCGTTAAGCGCGTTGGAAAGCTCTTCGCCCCCCGATCGCGATCGCGTTTTATACGAGCTTGATCGCGCGATGATCTTGCAAGATTTGGGGCGTTACGAAGATAGCGCCGCCGCCTTTGAAGCGGCAAAAACGCTTTTTACGGAATACGACGCGATCAGCGTTAGCGAACAGATCGGTTCCGCGTTGATAAACGATTCTACAATCTCGTATTTCGGCGCGGATTTCGAGCGCGTTTTAACGAGTTTTTACGCGGCGATCAACTATTTGCTTTTGGGCGATCTTTACGGCGCGAGAGTCGAGATTATGCAGGGCGACGAGCGGCTTAAAGCGATCGACGCGGGCGAATATCGAGACGACGCGGCGCTAAGGTATTTAAGCGGCGTCGTTTTTGAGGCGTTGGGAGAAAATAATAACGCGCTTGTCTCATACCGCCAAGTCTATAGAATCTATAAAGAGGGCTTTTTTGGCGTTCAAATTCCAAACTATTTGAAAAACGATCTCTTGCGCCTATCCAAAAAATTGGGCGTCGCGCAGGAGCATAACCTCTACAAAAGCGAATTTGGCTTATCAAACGATTTCAACGCGATCGGATCGGCGCAGGGCGAGCTGATCGCGATCTTAGGCGGCGGTTTCGCGCCGATTAAACGCGCAAGCGACGTAATGTTTAGTAGCGGAGTCGGCGTTATTCGCATATCGATCCCGCGTTACGAGCCGCGTTTTTTTGGCGTTCCGCCGCCCGTCTTGATCGACGGCGTTCGGGCGGACTTCGAGCTTGTCGAAAGCGTCGCGGCGATCGCTTTGGAAACGCTAAAAGACGATATGCCGGAAATTATGGCGCGAACGGCGGCTAGAGTGGTCGCGAAAAAGGGCGTAGAGATCGCCGTAGGCAAAGCGGCGGGCGGCAACAATGACGCAGCGTCGGCTGCGGGCGCGGTAGCAAGACTTGTCGTGAGCCTCTTTAACGCCGCGACGGAAGTTGCGGACACTCGCGGTTGGTATACGCTGCCCGATTCGATTTATATCGCGCGCGTTCGGTTAGATAGCGGCGCTCATAAAGTCGTTATCGGAACGAAGGAATATAATGTCGAAATCAGATCGGGCGAGCGGACTTTTTTAGCGCCGCGCCTATATTAAAGGAGAAAAAATGCGCGTAGGAGTTATGGTTATTTTAGCGATCGCGTCGATCGTTTTGGTTTCGTGCGCGACTAAGGCAGGACAACGACCGGACTGGATTAGCGGTTCTACTAACCAATCGAGCTCCTATCTTACGGGGCTTGGTAGCGGCGCAAGCCAAGAGATAGCCGCCGATCGCGCTAGAAACGATCTCGCGAAAATTATCGGCGTTACGATCGAAGGCTTCGAGCGCTCGAAAACTTCCAATAGCGCCGAAGGCTACGATTCCTCCTTTTCAAGCGCCGTTAATACCCGCGTCAGTCAAACTCTTAGCGGCGTAACGATTACCGAACGCTACTACGACGA